>CAXTTD010000120.1:5659-7605 GCA_964246945.1 uncultured Solirubrobacteraceae bacterium
CCTTTTTTCCGGGGGCTTCTGCCCCCGGGGGGCGGGCGCGGGCGCGGCCGCCGCGGCTGCGCAGGCTCTCGGTGAAGCGGGCGAGGCCGCGGCGGTTGGCGAGGCCGGTGAGATCGTCGAGGAACGCGTGCTGCTGCAGCAGGGCGTGCTCGGCGGCCATCCGCTCAACCTCGACGAGCGACTGCATCGAGGCGAGGGTGGCCAGGCGCCGCTGCCAACGGCGAGCGACGAGCTCGCGGCCCCAGCGCAGCCCCACCGTGTCGCGTCCGCAGGCGGCCGCCTCGAGCTCGGCGCCGAGCGCGAGCGCGAGCAGGTACATCCGCTGCTGGGCCGCCTGGTCGATCGTCTCCAGGGCGCGCTGAGCGTGCTCGGCAAGATCCGCGACGTGCCCACGCTCTCGCAGCGCCGCGACCCAGTTGACCTCGACCTCGGCGCGGTTGTAGAGCAGCACCGGGAGCCGCTCGGCGTAGAGCTCGGTGCTGTCCAGGCACGCCTCGGCGGCGGCGTAGTGGTGCAGTTGCAGCTCCCACAGGTCGCGGCGCTCGCAGGACAGCGCGCATTCCACGTGGGCGCTCACCGCCTCCGAGGAGGGACCCGAGACGCCCTCGAGCAGGACCATCGCGCGAGCGAGGTCGCGGTCGGCGTCCACCGGTGCGCGACCCCCGTCGACGTCGTGGTCGACCGAGCGGACGGCGAGGGCGATCGCGGTCATCACCGCGTCGCCGTCGTTCTCGGCGCGATCGAGCAGCCGCTCAACCCAGTCCGCGCTGGCGTGGGGCTCGACGTAGCGCTGGTGGATGACGCCGAGGTACATGCCGAGCTTCACGATGTCCGGTCAGCCGCGCCGCTCGCCCTCGTCGATCATCGCGTCGACGTGAGCGCGAGTGAGCTCGCCGTCGAGCTGGGAGGCGCGGACGAGCTCGAACATGCGGGCGCGGACGCGGTGTCGCTCGACGGCCTCGTCGAGCTCGGGCGCGACAGGGGCGATGGGCGCCACGGTCGAAGTCACCCTTCAGATATCGACATCAGTTGGTCAACCCGTGAACACGGGGCAACCGGTCACGCGCAAAACCCGCAGACAGCGTGAGATTGCCTCTAGCACGGGCGGATCGCGACTCGACGGATGGACGAGTGCATCGCGATCCCGGGTCCCCCGTACGTCGAATCTCCGGACCTGCGGACCACTTGGGGAGGCGCGGGCCTTGGGGCGCAGGCGACGGGGCGCGGGTCACGGGGCGCCGAGCGCCGCGGGATTTTCGTCCCGCCGGCCGTCCGGATCGCGCCGAGTGGGGGAATGTGGCATTCCGAATGCCGACTTGTCCCAGCGGGCCTCGCAGATGGGGTGAGGGGGACGAAACCCGAGGGCGAATCAGCGAGCGAGGCCCTACCGGCCGGGCCGGCTCCGCTTGGACGGCTCCGCCCGGCGCACGAGCGAGGTTCTGCTCGCGAGCGGCGCGAGCGGCTCGGCCTGGAGTCGACCGGACGCCCCGGCCCCCGCCCTCGCCGCAATCCGCGCGAAGACCTCGACGTGGTGTCTGCCCCGGCGACCGCACCCTCGTGGTCCGTCTCGCCAATACCTGACCACTAGGATGATCGGGGCGAGGACGGGGAGCGATGCGCCGGCGCGGGTGCCTGATCATCATCGGCGGCCCACCCGCGTCAGGCAAGTCGACGCTCGCGCGGAACCTTGCCACCGCGCGGGGTGCGGTCCGGCTCGAACCCGACGAGTGGCTGTCCACCCTCGCGCTCGAGCTCGGCGACGCGCGGGCGCGCGACCGGGTGGAGCGGCTGCAGTGGCGGGTCGCCGCCGAGCTGCTCGAGCACGGGCTCACCGTCGTGCTCGACTGGGGCGTGTTCACGCGAGCCAAGCGCGACACCCTGCGCAGGGGGGCGCAGGCCCGCGGCGCCGCCGTCGAGCTGCATTTCCTGGCGGCGCCCCGTGAGGT
>CAXTTD010000120.1:7615-8540 GCA_964246945.1 uncultured Solirubrobacteraceae bacterium
GGAACGGTGCGCGCGCAGCTGCGCAGCAGTCACGCTGCCGACCAGATCGCGGTGGTGATCAGCGACGGCGTTCAGACCGTCCCGCTGTCCGCCGGGCAGCTGGCCGCCGCGCGGCGCGCGCACGGGCTCACCGTGGGGCTCGACGGGGGCGTGTCCACGCTAGCAAAGCGCGACACCCTGCGTACGGGAGCGCGGGCCCGCGGCGCCGCCGTCGAGCTGCATTTCCCGGCGGTGCCCCGAGAGGTGCTGTGGGAGCGGATTCTGCACGCGGGCGCGCGGGCGGCGCCCCGTCGCCGGCGGAGTTCGAGCGGATGCTCGACGAGGTCGAGCCGCCCACGGCGGGCGAGGCCGCCGCGTTCGACGCGCCTGCGGGTGGTGGGACCCTCGAGACGGGGTAGATCACGAGGATGAGTGATCTCGCACTCACCTTCGACGACGGCCCCGACCCCGCGGGGACGCCCGTCGTGCTGAATGCCCTGCGCGCGGCGGGTGCGCGGGCGACGTTCTTCCTCGTCGGGCCGCGCGCCGAGCGTCACCCCGAACTCGTGCACGAGATCCTCGCCGCGGGCCACACAATCGGCGTGCACTGCGACGAGCACGTGCGCCACACCGAGCGCGACGCCGCCTGGGTCGCCCGCGACCTCTCGCGCGCCATCGGGCGGCTGGCGGCGCTGGGCGCCCGGCCGGCGCTGTGGCGGCTGCCGTGGGGCGTCGCGGCGAGCTTCACCGGTGCGCTCGCTCACCGCGCGGGGCTGAGAATCGTCGGCTGGTCGCTCGACACCCACGACTGGCGCGGCGACGCCGCCCCGCACATGCTCGCCGCCACCATCGAGGGCTTCCGCGACGGGGCGATCGTGCTCGCCCACGACGGGATCGGCCCGGGAGCGCGACGGACTGAGGTCACCGAGACCGCGCGCTATGTGAC
>CAXTTD010000121.1:0-955 GCA_964246945.1 uncultured Solirubrobacteraceae bacterium
ACCCGCGCCAACTGGAATGGGCAGGCTGTATTCGCGGTAAAAGCCCTGTAAAGGGCGAACTCCGGAACCGAAGGTCGAGAGTTCGAATCTCTCCGGGCGCGCTGGAAAAGACCCTTTCAAACGTGGAATCTTCTCCCGGTTCCGACAACGGTACTGCGAGATTTGGCTCGGATTTCTCTCCGGCGAAGCGACGATGCTGGATCGCATACCGCCTATGCGCCGCGGATTAGGACCGGCGCCGCCAGCACGGTCTGTAGTCGCCGCGACCCTCGTCGCGTTGGCGGACGGTGACTGCGAGGGTTTTCTCGGCATCCGGCGCCATCGAGGCATCGGTACCCGGCCCGCCGCCTTGAGCTCGAGTTGGTCGCTCTTTTCCGACGCGCGATTCAGCTCGATGATCGACGGGCGACGGACGAGGCGAGAAGCGAGGAAGATACAGGGCTTCCTATAAAGATAGTAATCTTCCTTCATGGCGTTGAACATCAAGGATCCGGAAACCGACCGGCTCGCACGGGAACTCGCCGAGCTGTCCGGGCTGCCGATCACGACAGCTGTGCGCGACGCGATCCAGGAGCGTCTGACCATTCTGCGCGCCCGCTCCCGCACGACCCCACCCGGTCTCGACGAGATCATCACGCGGGGGCGCACTCGAGCGACCGTCGACGCACGTCCGGAGGATGAGATCCTCGGCTACGACACCCGAGGACTCCCCGGGTGATCGCTGCGGACACCTCGGCACTGATCGCCGTGGTCCTTGGCGAGCCTGACGCGGAACACTTCCTCGCCGCGCTGCGCTCCGACGCTGTGAGCATCTCCGCGGCGTCGCTCACAGAGGCCTCGATCGTCGCCGAAGCACGGCAGGGCGCCGATGCCGCCAGGGATCTCGAGCTCTTGGCGGCAGCTGTCGGGGGGGCGCGCGGGGGGGGGGGGCGGGGCGGGGCCCCCGCGCCCCCCC
>CAXTTD010000121.1:965-8538 GCA_964246945.1 uncultured Solirubrobacteraceae bacterium
GCGAGGTCGCCGGGGGGGTCCGCGGGCCGCGGCCGCCGGGGGGGGGCGCCCCCCCCCCCGAGGCGCACGCCCGGGCAGCCGCCGGCGCCTGGCGCCGGTTCGGCAAGGGTCGACACCCGGCCAACCTGAACTTCGGCGATTGCTTCACCTACGCAACCGCCTCGCTTGCCAACCTGCCCCTGCTCTTCAAGGGCAACGATTTCACTCAGACGGACCTGCGCGCCGCCTGACTTGCAATCTGAGCCATCGGATCCGGCAGACTGTCTACCACCGAAGGTCGGGAGTTTGATTCTCTCCGGGCACGCTGAAAAAGAATTGGGAAAGCGGGTCTTTCTGATCTCGGCTGACGGGTGCGGAGATTTGGTCGCGTTCTGGTCCCGAGAGCAGCTGCTAGGTCGTTGCCGGCGCGGGAGGACGCGGTAGCCCGAAGTGGTCCCGCAAGGTCCGGCCTGCGTAGTCGCCGGTGCGCAGGCCACGGCGCACGAGCAGCGGCGCGACCTCGTCGACGAACAGTTCGAGCTGATCGGGCAGCACGTGGGGCATCAGCGTGAACCCGTCACAGGCGCCGGCGGTGAACCAATCCTCAATCAGCCGTGCCAGCTGCTCTGGGGTCCCGGTGAAGTCAAGGCCACCGGGCAGGCCCGACACATGCTTAGCGACGGCGCGGAAGGTCGTCGGCCCCTGACTGGCCAGCTTGTAGATCGAAGCGCCGAAGCTCGTCTGGGGCGCGGCTTGCAACAGTTCAGGGGGAAACGGCGCATCGGGATCAATGGTCGTGAAGTCCAGCCCGGCGAGGTTGGCGGCATTACGCCACCGGAACTCGTCGCTCACGGCGTCCTCGAGCGCCTGGCGTCGCGCGCGGGCCTCGGCTTCGGTTGATCCAAGCACGAAGGGCAGGCCGGGAAGCACCGAGATCGTATCCGGGTTCCGGCCCGCGGCGGCGGCCTGCTGGCGCAGTGTTCGGCGGAACTCCTGGCCGGACGGAATGTCGCTCTGCGGGGTAAAGACACCGTCTGCGAACTTGGCCGCCAGCGCCACGCCGGGTCGTGAGGAGCCGGCCTGTGCCAGGAACGGGTGGCCCTGGGGCGAGCGTGGGAACGGCAGGTAGGAGTTGACGTGAAACCACTCGCCATGGAAGCGTGGTGGATGCAGCTTTGCGGGGTCAGCCCACATGCCGCTCTCGGGATCGCCGACGAACGCGTCGTCTTCCCAGCCGTCCCACACCGCAAGTACAACGCGGACGAATTCGTCGGCGCGTTCGTATCGCCGCTCGCGTGGTGGATGGGGCAGATCTCCGAAGTTCGCCGCAGCGGCCGGCTCGACGGTTGTGACGATATTCCATCCCGCGCGACCGGAGCTCAGGACGTCCAACGTCGCGAAACGGCGAGCAAGGTCCCACGGCGAGGAGTAGGTCGTCGACCCCGTCGCGACCAGACCGACCTGCTCGGTCGCCATCGCGACGGCGGTCAGCAGCTGTATCGGATCGATGAACGATCGCGGCATGTACTGGGTGCGAAACTCCGCTTCGCCAGGGCTGTCGGGAAGGAAGACCGCCTCGATCGCTGCGCGCTCGGCGGCCCGCGCCAGCGCCACGTACCAATCGGCGGTTAGCACCGCAGCCGGGTCGGCTCCGGAGATCTTCCACGCCGTCTCGTGATAGCCCGAGTTACGGAGATAGGCGTTGAGCCGTAGTTGACGGTCGGGCGCCTGGTTCATGGTGTCCAACCTAGACTTCCTTCCTCGCTGAGTGAAGCGACGTCGCCAAGCGCGATCGTGCCCCCATTGACGACCTCGGCGTAGGCGCCCAGGCACGGGAGCACGCCGAATCCGGGAACGTTGATCCGGTTTGCGCTCAGCACGCGTTGCACTGCGTCGTGCGCCGCGGCAGCTCGCCGTGCGCAAGGGTTGGGACCGCACAGCGCGGCGTCGGGATCAGCACCCGCAGCCGGACTTCACCGATGACGACCTCCGCCCGGGCCAGTCATTCTCGGAAAACGGGGTGCTGCCCGGCGTGGAGAGCACGATGTTGGGGCGGTAGCGACCATCTCGGCACCGACCTCAGCCAACGTCGTAGACGTGATGATGTGCACCGCGGCGTAGTCGACGAACGTCGAACCCGGAGTGCCGTGACCGATCTCGAGCATCTCGTAGGGCACGTCCGCGTCCTCGCCTTCTGCAATCACGTCCTCGGGCGCGGGGCGTACCACCGCGGCGCGCTCGGGACGGACATGGCTCAGATGGACCGGTCGGTGCAGTAGATCCGACAGCGTCTGATCCACGTTGCGGTCCTCAACGGAAATGGTCACACCCGCGGGTGTGGCGATCTGAATGGTCCCGTCGCTCCACCGCGAGCCGAATCCCAAGAGGTAGCGCCATGCCTTGGCCCTCCTCGCGCATGTGGGAGCCGCTACTGACCCGGTTGGGGGCTACCTTCCATCTGGTCGCGCCGGACTATCCGGGGTTTGGGCACAGCGACACGCCAGATCCGGCTGGCTTCGCCTACACGTTCGATCACCTCGCCGAGGTCATTGACGGCTTCATCGCCAAGCTCGGTCTCACGCGCTACGTCCTGTTTCTGCAGGATTACGGCGGACCGATCGGGTTCAGGCTGGCGCTGGCGCACCCCGACCGGGTCCTGGCGCTGATCGTGCAGAATGCCGTCGCCCACGAAGACGGGCTGGGGCCGCTGCGGGAGGCCCGCCGCCACGTTGCCGTCAGCCGCTCCGCCGCGCAGCCGCTCGACGACCTCGGCGGTCCACGCGTCATCATCGTCAGGATCCAAAGGCCCTACTTCGCCAGTACGTCTCGCCGCCCGCGGACGCGAACGGTCGTCGCGTCTCTGGTCCGAGCAGCGGATGCCCGAAGACCCGGACCGGATGCGTCTCCTCGACGTAGGCGTCAAGCGCGTTGCCGGTGAGCTCCTCCCCGGATCACTGGCGGGGATCCCGTCGCCGCAGTGAACATCAGATAACGCAGACTTTCGTTCTGTCGACTGCGTGTCAGACAGTCGACGCACGAGAGGTGGCGAGAAGGACATCATCCGATGAATCCGCCTCCGGTTCCTCGCCGCACATCGCTGCGGTGAACGGCCGCACCTCAATCATGTGAAACCGCGAGACCGGATGTGCCGCCGCGATCGCGACCGCCTCGTCGAGGTCGGCGCAGTCGATCACGTCGAAGCCGGCGATGTACTCCTTCGTCTCGACAAACGGTCCATCGGTGACGAGCGTATGCGGGCCGCGAACCCGGACCACTTTCGACGCGGACGCTGGCTCGAGCCGGTGGCCGGCGACCAACGCACCGCCGGCCGTCAACCGCTCGACGTAGCCCGGCAGCTCGCGCCGCATCGTCTCGCGCTTCTCGTCAGTCAGGATGCCGTCAGAGCAGATCATCATCATGAACCGCTGCTTTTCCTCGGCGGGCCCATCCACCAGCCGCTTGATCGCCTCGGGGGTCATCCCGTCCGGATCGTCTGGCGCCAGCGGGCGCACCTCGATCTTGTTGAACCAGGCGAGCGGGTGCGAGGCCGCTGCCTCGATCGCCTGGTCGACCGTGTCGCACTCGAGCAGATCGAACCCGGCGATGTGCTCCTTGGTTTCGACGAAGGGGCCGTCGGTGACGAGCGTCTGCCCGCCGCGGACGCGCACCGTCTTTGCGGTGGAGGGCGCCTGGAGTGGGTGGCCATAAACTGAGACGCCCTCGAGCCGGTCGGTGTGGGACCTGATCTCCCGCCCGACCAGCTCCTCCTCCGCCTGGCTCGCCTCGAGCCCGTCGTTGCACACGATCATCAGGTAGTTCATCGTTTGCTCCGTGACCTAGATCTGCCGCAGCCAGTGGGGGTACATGTGACGGCGCGTGACGCGCTCCCTGGCGGTCTGCACCTGCTCCTCGATCTTTCGGCTGTTGCGCTGCTGCACTCGCGACCGCATTGTGACCTCCGTTGTTGGTGCTGACAACCAGACGACGCACACGCGGCCCAGAAAAGGACATCCGCGCAGATTTGCTCTCGGACGGGACGATGCGAACGCTCCCGGACCAGCCGACGCGCGTATCCCTGAGCCCGACGAACGGCGGTCACAGCAACGGTCAGGCTGACGGACTTGACCACATGGGCAGGGAGGGCCGCTCGATGCGAGCGACGCGGTCGGCCGCGAGGAGCATCTGGCGACCGACAGACTGCAGCCCAACGCGCTCGGCCAGGAGCCTGGTGGAGACGCGCCCAACGACGCCCCACTCCCAGATCGCGGTCTCATCACAACCGGTACGAGCGGCCAGCCGGCGCGCTCGGGCCGTCGGGTCGCCGTCGAGTAGCTCGACCGGGTCCTCTCGCATGATGATCCCGAGGTGGACTCGGACGCGGCGAGCAGGCCGTCAGGGTCGACCAGCTTGGAGCCGTCAGGCGCACAACCAGCTTGACGTCGGGGACGAGCGCCTCGGTTGCGTCCTGAAACACACGGCCGACGGTCAGCGACCACTCCCGTGACAGATCCGCAACGGGATCGGGCAGCGAGTTCAGCCACGCCTCCTGCCCACCGCGGCGGCTTTGTTGCGCACGATCTCCGGTACCGAGAGCACCCGCATACGGTGACACGCGGGAGGATCGTTCTGGCCGGAATGTCGATCACTGACAGGGCTGGTCACGTTGTTCTCAGGCGGTGCGTATGATCGCCGGGAATGGCTCTGCTCGTGACGTTCGTGTCGATGATGGCCCTGGTGTCAGGGTCCGTCGGCGTGCGCTAAAGCCTCCACCGTCGATATCGACCCCATCGTCTCGGGGTCGGAACGCTCGTCGGCTACACACCCCGGGGTGGGGCCTGAGAGGAACTGCCGCCATGAGCCACCGACGTTCGTACATCACGACCACGATCCCGTATGTCGACGGCGACCCGCATGTCGGGTTCGCGCTTGAACTCGTCAAAGCCGACGTGCTCGCCCGCCACGCCCGCCAGCGCGACGGTCAGGTCCGGCTGGCGAGCGGCACCGATGACAACTCGCTGAAGAACGTCTGGGCCGCCGCGCTCGCCGGCGTCCCGGTGGCCGACTATGTGCCCTCGGCCAGGTGGCCGGCCGCCTGCGCAAGCTCGGACTCATCGAGCGCCGGCTGGGCGACGGTCCAGGCGTCGGGCTCTACGCCACCGATACCGGCGGCGAGATGGGCTGAACTGGCCTCGGCCCGCGAGCGCGAGCTCGCCGACCGGCTGCGCGAGGTCCTGGGCGGTCGCCGGTATGAGCTGCTCACGGAACTACTGGGCGACAGCCGTGACATTCTGAAGCGGCTGGGCAACCCCGGGGCATAGGCGCTGGGATCCGTCCCCGGAGGTCAACGGTCTTCGCCGCGCCTGACGCGCTCCACGACGTCGTCGATGGCCTGTTGAGCCTGAGCGTGCGTGACGGTGGCGAGGTAGGGCTGGTCGGCCGTGGCTCCCCACGGCACCAGGACGTCGAACGGCAGATCGCGCAGCACCCCGAGGCTCTCCAGGTATGCGGCGCGGTCGCTGGAGCCGAGCACGACCGCTCGCCAGCGACCGTGATCGAGCCACAGCGAGTCGCCGGTGAACAGGAATCGGCGATCGCCGTTGTTCCACAGGAACGTGGTCGCCCCGGGCGTGTGTCCGGGGATCGGGATCACCTCGAAGTCATCGCCGATTATGTGCCGTGCTGAGAAGGTGCTCTCGATCGGCAGCGACTCCGCGGTTTCGGCGCGGTCGCGCTCGTGGACCGATGCGCCGACGTCGACGGCCTGCGAGCCGAACATCGCCTCGTGCGAATGATTGATCAACAGTCGGCCGGCGCCGCCGAGCGCCCGGATGTCGCCCGCCGCGACCGCCAGACCGGGCGCGTTGTAGACCAGCAGATTGCCTCAGCGCGCGCCAGCAGGAACGCACGCACCTGGACCGATGGGGTCACACGGCAGCGGCGCGGGCGGCGTCGCGTACAACCCTCCAATCGGGGTCTTGAGAACGGTCAGGTCGCCTGCTGGCATGGTGGCCTCTCCTTCACATCGGGCCTGAACAAGATGTGCGCAAGCTCCTTATATAGCAAGAGCTTGGTTAAACAAGTTCTTGTTGCAACACCGTTCCCGGCGGGGCCTACCCTCGGCGCATGGTTCATATCTCCCTCAGCGAGCGACGCGCCGCGGCCGCCCTCAGCGTCTGTGGGGCTGGTCTCGTAGCCGGCCCCGTATCGACGGCCGCTGGCCGAGCGGCGCTGGCTCCGGACACCAAGGTCATCGTCACCACGATCCACAGGCCTCACGGTCAGCCGGCAGACGGCGCCCGGGTGAGCGTCTCACGAGAGGACCGTCGCGTGTTCACCAGCGCGCAGGACGGCGTCGCGCTCGTCTCCGTGCACGGTGAGCTGATGCCCGCCCGCACGACCGATGGCGGACGGGTCTGGCGGATCGACGGCCCCGGACTGTTCACCGAGGGTGCCGCGGACGCCGCCGCCATCGTGAACAACCTCGACGCCGAGAGCGCGTCGACGTTCTACGCCTACGGGGGCGGCCAGGTCGTCGACATCACCAGCGACGGCGGCCGGATCTGGCGTCAGGCGATCTTCCAGGGCCTCGAGGCCGGCGTCTCGCCAGTCGATCACGGCCTCGCTGCCTACGTCGATCAGTCCAACAGCACCGGCACCCAGGGCATCACCGTCCAGTTCTACACCCCCAACGGCGGGCGCAGCTGGCGCGCCGTCACGGGCTACGACTTCTGACTTGCCCTGACGAGCGCATCAGATTGCCTCGCCGCCGCCCGGCGACGGATCAGCCCACGGCCGCCGAGGCGGTCTCGAACGCCTTCCACATGCCGAAGTACCGCCCCTCGGCGGCGAGCAGCTCGTCGTGGTTGCCGATCTCCGCGATCCGTCCTGAATTGAGGACCACGATGCGGTCGGCCGAGCGAGCGGTCTGCAGCCGGTGGGCGATCACGATCGTGGTCCGTCCGCGGGCGACCCGGGCCATCGCGGCAGTGACCCGGGCCTCGGTGATGAGGTCGAGGTTCGACGTCGCCTCGTCGAGCACGAGGATCGCGGGGTCCACGAGCTGCGCCCGGGCGAGTGCGAGGAGCTGACGCTGGCCGGCGGACAGTGAGCGGCCGCGCTCGGCGAGCTCATGCAGATATCCGCCGGGCAGCGCGCTCACCAGCTCGTGCGCGCCCACCGCGCGCGCCGCCGCCTCCACCTCGGCGTCGGAGGCGCCGGGGCGCCCGTAGGCGATGTTGTCCCGGATGGTTCCGGTGAACAGGAACCCCTCCTGGGGCACGTAGCCGAGGTGGGAGCGAAACTCCTGGATGTCCAGCCGACGGACGTCGTAGCCGTCGACACACACGCTGCCGGAGTTCACGTCGTAGAAGCGTGAGAGCAGCTTGACCAGAGTCGACTTGCCGGCGCCGGTCTCCCCGACGAGCGCCACCGTCTCCCCGGGAGCGATCCGCAGGTCGATGCCGCGCAGGGCCTCGGGCGGCCGGCGGGACGCCCCGTCGACGGAGGTCGGCGGCCGGGCGTCGCTCGGCCCGGCCGCTGCGGCGCGGGTGGGGACGGACTCGGGGTAGGCGAAGTGCACCGTGTCGAAGCGCAC
>CAXTTD010000122.1:0-8520 GCA_964246945.1 uncultured Solirubrobacteraceae bacterium
CCCGAGAAGCGGCCGACCCCACCGACCCCACCGACCCCACCGCGAAGCCGTGACCGTCCTCGCCAGCACCGCCAACCCGAGCTCGGAGGAGTTCCGCGCCAATCACGCGGCAAACCTCGCGCTCGTCGAGGAGCTGCGCGCCACCCAGACGCGGATCGCGCTCGGGGGCGGTGAGCGGGCCCGCGAACGCCACCTCGGCCGCGGCAAGCTGCTGCCCCGCGACCGGGTCAACCGGCTGCTCGACCCCGGCGCGGCGTTCCTCGAGCTCTCGCCGCTCGCCGCGCTCGGCCTCTACGACGACGAGGCGCCGGGCGCGGGAATTATCACCGGCATCGGCCGCATCTGCGCCCGCGAGTGCGTGATCGTTGCCAACGACGCGACGGTGAAGGGCGGCACCTACTACCCGATGACGGTGAAGAAGCACCTGCGCGCCCAGGAGATCGCCCTGGAGAACCACCTGCCATGCGTGTACCTGGTGGACTCCGGCGGCGCCTTCCTGCCCCGGCAGGCCGACGTGTTCCCCGACCGGGAGCACTTCGGGCGGATCTTCTTCAACCAGGCGACGATGTCCGCGGCCGGGATCCCTCAGATCGCCGCCGTGCTCGGCTCCTGCACCGCGGGTGGCGCCTACGTGCCCGCGATGAGCGACGAGACGGTGATCGTGCGCGAGCAGGGCACGATCTTCCTCGGCGGTCCGCCCCTGGTGAAGGCGGCCACCGGGGAGACCGTAAGCGCCGAAGAGCTCGGCGGGGGCGAGCTGCACGCCCGCCGCTCGGGGGTGGTCGACCACCTCGCCGACGACGACGCGCACGCCCTCGAGATCGTGCGCGAGATCGTGGCCACGCTCGCGCCGCGGAGTGCGCGGCCATGGGAGTGTGCGCCGGTCGTCGACCCCGTGGTCGACCCGGCGACGCTGCTCGGCGTCGTCTCCAGCGACCTGCGGCGTCCCTACGACGTGCGCGAGGTGATCGCGCGGGTCGTTGACGGGTCGCGGCTGCACGAGTTCAAGGAGCTCTACGGGGCTACGCTCGTCACCGGCTTCGCCCACGTACACGGCCATCCGGTGGGCATCCTCGCCAATAACGGAATCCTGTTCTCGGAGTCCGCCCAGAAGGGCGCGCACTTCATCGAGCTCTGCGACCAGCGCCGGATCCCGCTGCTGTTCCTGCAGAACATCAGCGGCTTCATGGTGGGACGCGACTACGAGGCGGGCGGCATCGCCCGGCACGGGGCCAAGCTCGTCACCGCCGTGTCCACCGCCCGCGTGCCGAAGCTCACCGTGATCCTCGGCGGCTCCTTCGGCGCGGGCAACTACGGGATGTGTGGCCGTGCGTTCTCGCCGCGGATGCTGTGGATGTGGCCGGGCGCGCGGATCTCGGTGATGGGCGGCGAGCAGGCGGCGACGGTGATGAATGAGGTCGGCCAGCCCGAGGTCGGGGCACAGCTGCGCGAGCTCTACGAGGAGCAGGGCCGCCCGTACTACGCGACCGCGCGGCTGTGGGACGACGGCGTGATCGATGGGGGGGGGCGACCGGGCGCGCTACCCCGGGGGCGCCCCCCGGCCGCGGGCGCGCCGCGCGCCGACGGCCCCTACGGCATCTTCCGGAGGCAGGCCCGCGGCCCCGGGCGCCGGGCCCGACCGCCGCCGGCTACGCCGGCGCTCCAGGTCCAGCCGCCGGCGCCTACGCCACGGCTCCGGGCTCCACCCCCACGGCGTCCGCCTCGGGCTCCTCCGCCGTGGCCGCGGGCGCGCCGCCGCCGCGGGCCGCCGAAGACTCGAAGTCCTGGCTGCGGATGAGCCCGAGCGTGAGCACCGCCGCCACGAACGACAGCAGCGCGCCGACGAGGAAGATCTCGTTGAGTCCCGTGGTGAATCCGGCGGAGACCGCATGGGCGGCCGCGGGCCGCGCGGAGGCGGGCAGGCCGGAGAGTCCCGAGCCGGCGCCGCTGCCCTCAGCGACGGTGTGGGCGATCTTCCCGGCGGCGGCGGAGCTCACGCCGCGGGTGCCGTGAAGCAGCGAGGTGATGTGATTGGTCACGGTGTGGGTGAAGAGTGACCCCAGACCGGCGATTCCGGTCGCGATGCCGATCTGGCGGAACGTCGAGTTGATGCCCGAGGCCATACCGGCCCGTTCGGGGGGCACGACCCCGATCGCGGTGGAGGCGAGCGGTGGGTTGATGAAGCCGACGCCCATGCCGCCGACGATGAAGCCGGGGATGAGGTGCTCCCAGTGCGACGTCGCGTCGACGCCGCGCATCAGCAGCAGCCCGACGCCGATGAGCGCCAGCCCCGGGGCGATCAGGAAGCGGATCGGGACGTACGCGGTGAGCCGCCCGGCGAGCGTCGAGGTGAGCAGGATTCCCCCGGAGAGGACGAGGAAGCGCAGCCCGGTGTCGAACGCCGAGTAGTGGAGCACGTCCTGCAGGTAGAGCGTCAGGTAGAGGAACAGGGCGAAGAAGCCGCCCGACAGGGCGAACGCCGCGATCGAGCCGCCGGTGAAGGTCGGCTTGCGGAACAGCCGCAGGTCGAACATCGCCCGGTCACCCTGGAGCGCCTCGGCGACCAGGAACAGGACCATGCCGGCGAGGGCGGCGGCGAGCAGGACGAGGATGTAGGTCGACCCCCAGCCCTTCTGGTCGGACTCGA
The DNA here is from genome assembly GCA_964246945.1 of uncultured Solirubrobacteraceae bacterium. Taxonomy (GTDB): domain Bacteria; phylum Actinomycetota; class Thermoleophilia; order Solirubrobacterales; family Solirubrobacteraceae; genus Palsa-465. The sequence continues at coordinate 2,648 of CAXTTD010000122.1, forward strand.
TGAGCGCGAGCACCAGCGCGCCGAGCGCGCCGCTGAAGGTGATGACCCCGATCGGGTCGACGCGATGGTGGCCGGGCTGGCGGGACTCGTCCACCTTCGCCACGGTGAGCACGACAGCGACGACGCCGATCGGCACGTTGACGAGGAAGATCCACCGCCACGACAGGCCGCTGGTGAGCGCGCCGCCGATCACCGGGCCGATGGCCACCGCGACCCCGGTGATCGCCCCCCACACCCCGAACGCGGTGCCGCGCTCCCGGCCCTGGAAGGCGCCACCGAGCAGCGCCAGGGAGGTGGAGAACATCGCGGCCCCGCCGACGCCCTGGGCGCCGCGGAACAGGTTGAGCATCACCGGCGTCGTCGACAGCCCCGATCCGAGCGAGCTTCCGGTGAAGATGACGAGGCCGACCACGAACACCAGCCGGCGTCCGAACAGGTCGGCGAGCGAGCCCGTGGTGAGCAGCAGCGCCGCGAGCACCAGCGAGTAGGCGTCGATCACCCACTGCAGGTCGGAGAAGTCGGCGTGGAGGGAGGACTGGATGGCGGGCAACGCGACGTTCACGATCGTCACGTCGATCAGCAGCATGAACGTGCCAACGCACACCGCGATCAGCGTCCACCACTTCTTGTCCATGCCTGCCCGCCTTCCTGATCCTGCGCCCGCGGTGCGCGCGCCGCTCATCTCAGCCTACTCAGGCGTCCGGCCCGCGGTGAAAGATGACCGGATGCACATGCTCGCCACCGTGACCCGGGCGATCCCCGTCGGGCAGGGGCTCAAGCAGATCGGGGAGCTTGCGCTCGCGTTCGCCCTCTCCTCGCTGATCGGCTTCGAGCGGGAGTGGCGCCAGAAGGCCGCCGGCCTGCGCACCCACACGCTCGTCGGCTTCGGCGCCGCGCTCATCGTCGTCGTGAGCAAATACGGGTTCTCCGACGTCGTGAACGGCTCGAGCGTCATCCTCGACCCCTCGCGGGTGGCCGCCCAGATCGTCTCCGGGGTCGGCTTCATCGGCGGCGGGCTCATCTTCGTGCGCGGCGACGCCGTGCGCGGTCTCACCACCGCCGCCACGGTGTGGCTCACCGCGGCGATCGGGATGGCGTGCGGCGCCGGACTCGCGATCATCGCGCTCGTCGCCGCGCTCGGCTACTTCGTCACCGTGTTCCTGTACCGCAACCTCGCCGCGCGCCTGCCCCGGCCCGCCGCCGCCGAGTTCGGGGTGCGGGTCGTCTACGCCGACGGGCGCGGGATCCTGCGCGACGTTCTCGCCCTCGCGACCGGTCAGGGATTCACGATCGCGCGCGTGGCCACCCAGAAGCTCGACGGTCTCATCGATGACGCGCCCGCGGTCGCGGTGAGCCTCGAGCTGCAGGGACGACCGCGGCCCGAGGGCCTCGCCGCCCGTCTCAGCGACCTCCCGGGCGTGCACGAGGTCGCCGCCCGCGACTTCAGCGAGACGGTTGATTAGAGCTCGCGCCGGTGCAGCGCGCGGACGGGCAGCCCCCCGGGATCCAGCGACGATGCGCAGGCCGCCCATTCGGCCTCACCGAGCGCCCGGAAGCCGCGGGCCACCGCGGCCAGGTAGCCGGCGTGGATGACCGCGCAGCCGCGGGCGATCCCCGCTCCGAGCCGCCCCCGGCCGGCCGCCGAGCCGAGGTACGTCCACACCGGGGCGCCGCAGTCGATGAGCTCGCTCACCTCGACGCGCTGGTAGTTGCGCTCGCGGACGTCGAGCGCGCGCAGCGCCGCGGCGTCGACCGGTCGGCACACCCCGTTGACCCGCGCGCCCGCCCCCGGTCCATCCCGACTGGGCGCCGGCAGCAGATCGAGAAAGGCGACGTACACCGCGGGCGCGAACCCCGCGTCGTCCACGTAGCGCTTGTAGCCGGGCACCACCTGCCGGTTGTCCATCGCCACCCCCCAGCCCCGGGTGAACCCGGGAAGATCGGCGAGAAAGCCCTCGGGGCGCCACTCGCGGTCGAGCACCCCGGCCTCGCCGCTCCCGCCGGCGCGCACGCCGCCATCGGCGCGCACGCCGCCATCGGCGAGCGAGCCGTAGCCGAACACGTAGCCGAGCGTGGTCATCCCAGCGCGGAGCTTGGCAGCCGGCCGCGAACCGGGCGACCCGGTGTGACGCCGGTGCGGGAGGGGTAGCGGCCCTCCGTGAGATTCTCCGCTCCGCTGGTGAGCGCCTTACTGTGCGCGGCCGGGATCGTGCTCGCGATCGCCGTCGGCGGCATTGGCTGGATCATCCTCGCCGTCGTCTTCGGGGCGCTGCTCGCCCTCGGCGTCCACGATCTGCTCCAACGCCGCCACTCGATTCTGCGCAACTACCCGGTGCTCGGTCACCTCCGGTTCGCCTTCGAGGCCATCCGGCCCGAGATCCAGCAGTACTTCATCGAGTCGAACACCGACGGGGCGCCGTACGACCGCGACACGCGCACCGGGATCTACGAGCGCGCCAAGGGAATCAAGGACGAGGTCTCCTTTGGCACCGAGCGCGACGTCGGCGCCCCGGGATACGAGTGGCTGCTGCAGTCGGTCCACTCCACCGACCCGCCCGACGCGGTGCCGACGGTCCGCATCGGCGGGCCGCAGTGCACGCGCCCCTACGACATGGCGCTGCTCAACGTGAGCGCGATGTCGTTCGGGGCGCTGTCGGGCCCGGCGCTCACCGCCCTGAACCAGGGGGCCGCCAAGGGTGGGTTCGCCCACGACACCGGCGAGGGCGGTCTCACCAAGTACCACCTGAACGGCGGCGACGTGGTGTGGGAGCTCGGCACCGGATACTTCGGCGCCCGCACCCAGGACGGCGGCTTTGACCGTGACCAGTTCGCCGAGAAGGCCGCCCACCCGCAGGTCAAGCTCGTCTCGCTCAAGCTCAGCCAGGGGGCCAAGCCGGGAATCGGCGGCGTGCTCCCCGGCGGCAAGGTCACCCAGGAGATCGCGGAGGCGCGCGCCGTCCCCCAGGGCCAGTCGTGCGTGAGCCCGCCCGGCCATAGGGCGTTCTCCACCCCACGCGAGCTCGTGCGCTTCATCGCCGAGATGCGCAAGCTCGCGGGCGGAAAGCCTGCCGGCTTCAAACTGTGCGTCGGTCTGCGCCATGAGTTCCTCGCCATCTGCCAGGCGATGCGCGAGGAGGATCTCACCCCGGACTTCATCGTCGTCGACGGCTCGGAGGGCGGCACCGGCGCCGCGCCCCAGGAGTACGAGGACCACGTCGGCACGCCGCTCACCGAGGGGCTGATGACGGTGCACAACGCGCTCGTCGGCTTCGGCCTGCGCGACCGGGTGAAGCTCGGCGCCAGCGGCAAGGTCGCGACCGGCTCGGACATCGTCAAACGGCTGTCCCAGGGAGCCGACTACACCAACGCGGCGCGAGCGATGATGATGGCCACCGGCTGCATCCAGTCCCAGCGCTGCGCAACCAACCAGTGCCCGGTCGGGGTGGCCACCCAGGACCCCAAACGCTCGCGCGCCCTCGACATCCCGGACAAGACCGAGCGCGTCTTCCACTATCAGAAGGCGACCGTCCACGAGGCCCAGCGCATCATCGCCTCGATGGGCCTCGCCTCCCCGGCCGACATCACCCCGCACCACCTGGTGCGCCGCGTCGACTTCGTGCGCTCGCGCAGCTACGCCGAGCTCTACGAGTGGCTCGAGCCCGGCACGCTGCTGGGAGACGACCCGCCGGAGAGCTGGCGCGCGGACCTCGCGCGCGCCGATCCCGACGACTTCGCGCCGAAGACCTGACCCCCGCCCGACTTTCGAGGAGCCCGCCATGCCCACCGTCGCCGAGACCATCGTCACCGCGCTCGCCGAGCTCGACGTACGCACCGTGTGGGGAGTGGTCGGCGACGCTCTGAACCCGGTCACCGACGCGATCCGCCGCGAGGAGCGGATCGAGTGGATCGGCGTGCGCCACGAGGAGGCGGCGGCGTTCGCGGCGGGCGCCCAGGCGCAGCTCACCGGCACCCTCGGCGTGTGCATGGGCACCGTCGGCCCGGGGTCGCTGCACCTGCTCAACGGGCTCTACGACGCGAAGAAGTCGGGGGCGCCGGTGCTCGCCGTGTGCGGGCAGGTGCCGCTCGCCAACCTCGGCTCGGATTTCTTTCAGGAGGTCGACAACGACGTCGTGTTCGCGGACGTCGCCGGGTTCTGCGAGACGGTCACCAGTCCCGCCCAGATGCCGGGCCTGCTCGAGCAGGCGGTGCAGAGCGCCCTGCAGACCCCGGGGGTCTCGGTGCTCACCCTCCCCGGCGACGTCGGCGCCCAGGACGCGCCCGGCACCGCCGCGCACTTCGCGGTCGGCGCCCGGCCGGTGGTGCCCGATCCCGCCGCGCTCGACGAGGCGGCGGCGATCATCGACGATGGCGGCCCGGTGACGTTGCTCGTGGGCCTCGGCGCCCGGGAGGCGCGCGAGGCGGTGCTCGCCCTCGCGCAGACGCTGTGCGCGCCGATGGTGCTCACCATCAAGGCCAAGGAGAACCTCGAGGCCGACAACCCGTTCGCGGTCGGACAGAGCGGGCTCATCGGCAACCCCGCCGCCCAGCGCGCCTTCGACCGCTGCGAGACGCTCGTGATGCTCGGCACCGACTTCCCCTACGTCGATTGGTATCCCGCGGGCAAGCGGGTGATCCAGGTCGACACCCGCGCCGCCCACATCGGCCGGCGCACGCACGTGGAGCTCGGCATCGTCGCCGACGCCGGCCTCGCCGCCGCCGGCCTGCGCGAGCGGGTGAGCGCGAAGCCCGACCGCGCGCACCTCGAGGACTGCACCTCCCACTACGCCGAGTGGCGCGACCGTCAGCTGGAGCTCGCCGACCCCACGACCGACACCCGCCGGTTCGTCGAGAAGGTCCGCTCCCGGTTCGACGACCCCGACGAGCGGATCCGCCCCGAGACGGTCGCCACCGCCGTCGACCGCCACGCCGCGGCGGACGCGATCTTCACCACCGACACCGGCATGTCCACGGTGTGGCTCTCACGGTTCGTCACCCTCAGCGGCACCCGGCGGCTGCTCGGCTCCTACAACCTCGGGTCGATGGCCAACGCAGCGCCCCAGGCGCTCGGCGCGGTGGCGCTCGACCGCAGCCGGCAGACGATCGCCTTCTGCGGCGACGGCGGGCTCACCATGCTCCTCGGCGAGCTGCTCACCGCCGTGCACCACGACCTGCCGGTGAAGCTCATCGTGTTCAACAACGGGCGCCTCGGCATGGTGAAGCTCGAGCAGGAGCAGGCCGGACTCCCGGAGTTCGGCACTGAGCTCGGGGCCGTGGACATCGCCGCCATCGCCGCGGCGTGCGGCCTGCACGCGGTGCGGGTCACCGCCGGCGAGGCGCTCGAGTCCGGCGTGCGCGCGGTCCTCGCCCACCCCGGTCCCGCGCTGCTCGACGTCGTCACCAACCCCGAGGAGCTGGCGCTGCCGCCCAAGGTGACCACCGCCGACGCCTGGGGGTTCGCGATCGCCAAGCTCACCGAGACGCTCGAGAGCCGCCACGGCTGACGCCCTGAGTGGCGGGGGTCAGCCCTCCAGCTTGAACCCGACCCGCATCTCCACCTGGAAGTGGGCGATTTCGCCGTCCTGCACGTGCCCGCGGATCGAGCGTACCTCGACCCAGTCGAGGTCACGCAGCGTCTCGGACGCGCGGGCGACGCCCGAGCGCATGGCCTCGGTCACCCCGTCGGGATGGGTTCCGGCGATCTCGATGATCCGGTAGGTGTCGTTCTCGGGCATCGGTGCTCCTTTTGTCGGTAGGGGTCAGATGAGGCGGTACGGGGTCGCAGGCCAGCCGCGGCGCGAGGAGTCAGCCGTCGGACGCGGCGACCCCTTCGGCCGGTGGGTTGGCCGGCGCGGGCGGGTCGGCCGGCGCGGGCA
>CAXTTD010000123.1:0-8495 GCA_964246945.1 uncultured Solirubrobacteraceae bacterium
GACTCGCCGCGCGAGTACACGTCGGCGGTGTCGATGAAGTTGATCCCGGCGTCGAGCGCCCGGTGGATGATGCGAACCGAGTCGTCGTGATCGGTGTTGCCGATCTGCCCGAACATCATCGCGCCCAGGCAGAGGGGGGTGACCTTGGTCCCCGTGGTTCCCAGCGTTCTGTAGTCCATGACTCCGACGCTAGTCCGCCTGCCGTGAGCGATTCATCCTCGTAGCGTGAACGGATCGCTCGCGCCGCCACTCGTCACGCCGAGGCCTAGGCGACCAGGACGATCTTGCCGATGACCTCGCCGCTCTCGGCGTGGCGCAGCGCGGCCGCTGCCTCGGTGAGCGGATAGGTCCCTGCGACCTGGGCGGTGATGGCGCCCTCGGCGAGCAGCCGCAGCACGGAGCCGAGATCGGCGTGCAGGCGAGCCCGGAAGCGTCCGGCGCGTCTGCCCGGTCCGCCGATGTGGTCGAAGACCGTGCGGGGGCTCGCCCCCCGCGGCGGTCCCGAGTTCCGACCTTGGAGCCCGTGCGGACCCTCGATTTCGCGCCACCCGCGCGCCGAGAGAGCATGGTTGTGCACAACGCCGCGGTATTCGCGGAGTTGTGCACACCGATCAACTCGGTCGCGACCGTTGTGCACTTACTGCCGTGACGGGATCACGACACCCCCGCGGCGCCCTCGGCGAAGCGCTCCTGCAGGTCGGTGAGGTCGAGCTCACCGTGCCAGTAGCTGACCGCGGCGGCGGACAGGGCGGCGCCGAGCAGGCACAGGATGGCGTCGCCGAAGCCGAAGCCGAAGCCGAACGCGACCAAGGCGAAGCCGACCGCGGAGCGGGTGGGGGTCGTGGCGTGAGTTCTCCATGTGGGGTGGACGACACCGGCGACTCGTGATGTCCCCGGTGCTGTCCGGGAGTCCCTGGCGCTTGAGCGCGGAGCGGGTGTCCGCCTGACGGCGCGCAGGGTTGCGGTGAGGTCCTCGTCGTCGTCCAGCGTGATCTGCACGTCGACGCGCCGGTGCCGGAGCGGGTAACGCCCCCGGTGACGTGAGCGCGCGCAGCGGCCGCGAGCTCGGCGGCCGGCCGGATCGTCCACGCGCGATCTCGGTACGCCCGGGTCCCGGCTGACCGTCGAGGCGACGCCGGTGCGGGCGAGGCACGGATGCGGGAGCGCGCGCCACGCGAGGAGGCCGAACCCGATCAGGCACAGCACCCAAATCACGTGGACGCCGACCTCGTCGCGGCCGCCGGACTCCGCGACCTCGGTGATCCCCCGGATCCGCCGCTCGCCCGCGCCGGGTGCGCGGCACCGGTCAACGCGACGCCGGGCGGGCGACCACACGCTCGGCGAGGTGGCCCAGCGCCATCCGCGGCGAGGCGGCGGAGGGATCGCCGGCGGTCACGACCGGTCGCTGTCCTCCTCCTCGTCGTCGCCGGCGAAGTGCAGGTCGACGACGGCGATATTGACCTCGGCGACCCTCAAGCCGCAGAGCCCCTCGACGCGACGGATGATCTGCTGGCGGACCTCCTGGGCGACCTCGGGGATCGACTCCCCGTACTCGATCACGATCGTCACCTCGACGGTCGCCTCGCGCTCCCCGACCTCGACGGACACGCCCTGGCTGCGGGTGTCGAGGCCGACGCGCTGGGTGACGTTGCCGATCGCGCGGGCGCTGCTGCCGCCGAGGGCGTGCACGCCGCTCACCTCACGGGCGGCGATCCCGGCGACCTTGGTGACCACCGAGTCGGCGATCTTGGTGGCTCCCTTGGTGGTCTCGAGCGCCGTGCCGGGGGTCGGCGTGTCGCTCGGGCTCGCGGGAGTGGAGGGACTCCTGCGCGGGGTCTGGGCGGTGTCGGGCATCGGAACAGCTCCTTGGTCGTGTCGAAATTGAAGCGCAGCCCTCGGTGGGCTGCCCTTCCGTCACGTCAGACCGCGGGGCCCAGGAAAAGTTTCAGGAACTTCCGGAGGGGTCGAGGACGATGTCCTCCACCGCGACGTCCACCCTCGCCACCGCCGTCCCGGTCTGCGCCTCCAGCTCGCGGATCACCCCGGCGCGCACCGTGTCCGCCACCCACTCGATCGGCGTCCACAGCGCCACTACCAATCGCAGCGCGACCACGACGCTGCCGAGCTGCTCGGGGTCCTCCTCGGTGCGCAGGACGGTCGCGAGCCTCACCCCGGGAACCGCGAGCGCGCTCTGGCGGGCGAGGCGAGCGAGCACCGAGTCGGCGATCCTCGTCTCGCCGTGCTCGGCGGTGATCACCACTCCCTCACCGGTGGCCCGCGCGAGGCTCCGGATCCGGGTGACGATCCGCTCCGCGAGGTCCTCGGGTACCGCGACCGCCGAGCGCGCGACGGACTGGAAGCCCTCCCAGGCCTCGCCGATCGCGTCGAGCGCCGCCTGGCAGTAACGACACGCGGCCTGGTGGGCCTGGTCGAGGGGTCGCGTCCCCTCGGTGACCTGCGCGATGAGATCCTCGAGCAGGGTGCCGCAGGGAAGCAGGCCGGCGTGAGCGTCGTCTAGCGCCATGCCACCGTTTTCTTTAGCACGTCGGCGCGTGCCCGGTGGATGCGGCTCTTCACCGCGCCCACCCCGATTCCCAGCACCTCGGCGACCTCCGCGTAGGACAGCCCCTCGTAGTCGCGCAGCACGAGCGCGGAGCGCTGATCGTCGGGCAGGCGCGAGACCGCGCGCGAGACGGCATCCATGCGCTCGCGCTGGACCACCAGCCACGCCGGGTCCCGTTCGTCGACCCGCGCATCCTCATCGCGCAACGGCGCGTGCTCGCGCCGCGCGGCGAGCAGGCTCAGGCACTGGTTGGTGGCGATCCGGTACAGCCAGGTTGCCACCGAGCTGTCCCCCCGGAAGCGCCCAAGCGAGCGCCACGCCCGCACGAAGGTCTCCTGGGCGACGTCCTGGGCGTCGGCGTCGGAGTCCAGCATGCGCAGCGCGATCCGGTACACCCGGGCCTGATGACGACGCACGAGATCCGCGAACGCCTCCGCATCGCCGGCCCGGGCCGCCGCCACGAGCACCTGATCATCGACGAGCACCACCACCTGGAGCGCACAACATATGGCGCGACGCGACGTCGCGTAGGATCGCGCGATGGGGTGCCGCTGATGGACCGGGAGACCGCGCTCGCGCGCCACGAGCTGCCCGGGGTCGATCGGGCGACGATCCATCCCTACCGCGACGGCGTTCCCGGCCCGACCTACTACCAGCGCGCCGCGCATCCGGTGGGGCTCGAGGTCGAGCGCGTGCTCGGCGAGCTCGAGGGCGGGCCGGCGCTGCTGTTCCCGTCGGGCTCGGGCGCGACCACGGCGCTGCTGCTGGCGATGCTCGAACCCGGGGCCACGGTGGCGATCGCCGACGGCGGCTACTGGGGCACGCTCGGCCTGGTGCGCGGCGAGCTCGAGCGGTGGGGCGTGCAGGCGATGGGGTTTGACCAGACCGGCCCGCCGCCGCAGGCCGACCTCGTGTGGTTCGAGCCGTGCGCGAACCCGCTGATGAGCTTCCCGGACCTCGCGGCGTCGATCGAGGTCGCCCATCGGCGGGGCTCGCGCGTCGTCGTCGACAACACGGTGCTGAGCCCCATCCTGCTGCGCCCGCTCGAGCTCGGGGCGGACTTCGTGCTGCACAGCGCCTCGAAGATCCTCGGCGGTCACCACGACGCGCTGCTCGGGGTGGTGAGCTGTGCCCGACCCGAGGACCACGCGCGGCTGCACGCGTGTCGCTCCGCGACGGGGATCGTCGCCGCGCCCGACCCGGCGTGGCTGCTGCTGCGAGGGCTGAAGACGCTCGCGCTGCGGGTGGAGCGCCAGTCGGCCACGGCGCTCGAGCTGGCGCGACGCCTCGCTGCGCACCCGTCGGTGCTCACCGTCCGCTACCCCGGTCTCGGCGACCCGGTGGCCGCGCGCTACGTGAGCGCCTTCGGCCCGCTGCTCTCCTTTGACGTCGCCGACGGCCCGGCGGCGCTCGCCGTCGAGCGGGCGCTCGAGCTCATCCAGAACGCCACCAGCCTGGGGGGCTTCGCCTCGACGCTCGAGGCGCGCGAGCGGTGGGAGGGCGCCCGCGTTCCCGCGGGCCTGCTGCGGTTGAGCGTCGGCCTGGAGGCAGTCGAGGATCTGTGGGGCGATCTCACCCAGGCGCTCGAGCGGTCCCGCCCGGGGTATTGACGCCCCGCATGGACGATCACCTCGCGCGGTCATCCGGTCGCGGAGATGGTTGCCGTACGGGCGCGGCGCCGCCGCGCGATCTCTCGCACCGAGCTCTCTGACGCTTGGGGGTCGCGCAGGCCGACACCGGACTGCGCGACGAGCTCGCCGTGCTGGCGGGCGAGACCACGGATGATCTGGGCCTGATTCGTTGACGGCTTCCTCCCGAGCGCTGCTGGACGTCAGTGTGTTCATCGTGTCTGAATCCGGGCGGTCGCTTGACGTGTCAAGGCTGCCCGAATACAGCGTCGTGTGCCCGGTGACGATCGACGCCGCGGTCGGCGCCGAGTGGGCGCGGCTGCGCGTGCACCTGGCCGAGGCGGGTCGGCGAATCAGTATCAACGATCTGTGGATCGCGGCGACCGCGGCCGCCCACGGCCTGGCGATCGTCACCCGGGACGCCGACTTCGATCCCGTCGAGGGGGGGCGCCCTGCGCGTCATCCGGGTGTGAGCCCGCCTGCCCGGTGGTCGTGATCCCGGTGCAAGTGTGGCGACGCTCCGACGACGGATCCGTAGGATCCACTCGACCACCGACTCAAGGGAGCAGAGACATGCCGGCCAAGCTCGTCGTCCTCTACGGACCCCCGCAGGACACCGCGGGGTTCGACGCCCACTACGCGCAGGAGCATGCGCCGATGGCCGGGAAGATCCCGGGGCTCCGGCGCTACGACCACGGGCGCATCCTCGGCAACGCGGACGGGTCCCCCGCCCCGTTCTACTACATCGCCGAGCTGTACTTCGACGACGCCGACGCGCTCGCCAGCGGCATGGCCTCCGCTGAGGGTCACGCGGCCGCCGAGGACGTGCCGACGTTCGCGACCGGCGGCGCCACGCTGATGGTCGCCGAGGCCTGAGCGCGCTACGCCGCCGCGCCCGCCGTGGCGCGCAGATCGTCCAGTGTGAACAGGGCGCGCAGCTCCCGGCAGGACTCGACGATCTGCCCGCCGCCGCTCGCCACGTCCTCGACGATCACCAGCCGCTGTCCGGCGACCCTCGCCGCCCTCGGCGAGTCGGCACGTCCCGTAGGGCTTGGCCGACTTGCGCACGAACCGGGCCGGCGTCCCGCTGCGCAGCGAGAGCGCCGTCGCCAGCGGGACCCCGCCGAGCTCGAGGCCGGCGAGCGCGTCGCAGTCGCCGGCAGCAGCGCTGTCATCCGCGCGGCGATCTCCGCGAGCAGCGACGGGTCGCTCTCGATCCGGTACTAGTCGAAGTACTCGTCGCTCACCGCGCCTGAGCGCAGGCGGAACTCCCCGGTGAGGTGTGCGCACGCGTAGATCCGCCGGGCGAGATCGTCGACGCTCACAGCTTCTCCCGGACCGAGCGGACCTTGTCCTCGAGCGTCTGGCCCGGGCGGTCGCGGCGCTCGTCGAGCTTCAGGACGGTGTACACGCGGGGTAGGCCGAGCTCGAACGGGACCGCGTGCAGCTCGCCGACGAGCGCGAGGACGTCGGAGGTCTCGCCCTCGAGCTCGGTGCCCATCGCGTGCATCGCGTAGCGCACCCGGTCTTGGCGCGCGAGCCGGCGCTGGATCTCGGCGATGTACTCGCTCGCGCTCGCCGACGGACGGCCGAGCCCGATGATTGTGATCTCCGCGGTGGCCACGCTCAGCCGCCGGTGCCGCCGGTGCCGCCGGTGCCGCCGGTGCCGCCGGTGATCTCCGCGAACGCCGGCTCCCCGCGCAGCGCCGCGAGGTCCTCATCCTCACGCGCCATATCGGTGAGCTCCGGCATCAGCTCGAGGGCGCGGCGCAGATGGGTGAGGGCGAGCTCGATCCGACCCACCCGGCTCTCAAAGCACGCGACGTTGTAGTAGACGTTTCCATAGGGCGGATCGTCGGCGAGCAGCTCCGCGCCGCGGTCCGCGCCCTGCTCGTAGTCGCCGGACTCGAACAGCCCCATCAGCGGCACGAACAGCTCCCAGCCGCTCGGCTGGTACGGCCTGCCGGTGGGCGCGCCGCCGACCACGAGCACCGTGGTGCTCGCCTCGAGCGCGAACGCGGTCCGCTTCACGCCCGGCCGGGCGAGGACGAACGTCCCCGCCGGGGCGTCGTGGGCCTCGCCGTCGAGCTCGAACCGCGCGTGGCCGGAGGTGACGAGGTACAGCTCCTCGCTGGATTCGGGCTCGGCCTCGTCGTGCTCGTTGATGAGCCGGTCCCCGGCGGCGCCGGCGCTCATCGCGTTGACTCCGAAGCTCGTGATCCCGAGATGCTGGCGCACCGGCCGGAACGGGCAGCGCCCGTCGGTGATCTCCGGGATGTCCGCCAGCTGCGCGACCGCATACCTCTCCATGCTGATCCGTCCTCTCGCGTCGTGTCGTCGTCCTGCCGCGAGCCTATAGCCGTGCCCGGGATCCGGGTAGGACGCAGACATGATCCCTCGTGCTGCGCGAGACTGAAGAACATGGAGACCACCGAGTTCGACCTCATCATCCAGACCGTCCGCGAGTTCATCGCCCGGGAGGTGGTACCGCGCGAGGACGAGATCGAGGAGACCGACGCGATCCCCGACGCCGTGCGCGACGGCGCCCGCGAGCTCGGGCTGTTCGGTTACGCGCTGCCCGAGGCCTACGGAGGCCTCGGCTTCAGCATGACCGAGGAGGTGCGCCTCGCCTTCGAGCTTGGTCGCACCGCGCCGGCGTTCCGCTCGATGTTCGGGACCAACAACGGGATCGCCGGGCAGACGATCAACCACCACGGGACCGAGGCTCAGAAGGAGCGGTGGCTGCCGGCGCTCGCCGCCGGCGGGGTGGCGTGCTTCGCGCTCACCGAGGCCGAGGCGGGCTCGGATCCGAGCGGGCTGCGGACCCGCGCCAAGCGCGAGGGCGATGAGTACGTGATCAACGGGAACAAGCGCTACATCACGAACGCCGAGCTCTCGGACCTGTTCGTCGTGTTCGCCCGCACCGACCCGCAGGCGAAGGGGACGAAGGGGATCTCGGCGTTCCTGGTGGAGAAGGGCACGCCGGGTCTGTCACTCGGTCCCCACGACGCGAAGATGGGCCAGCGCGGCGCCTGGACCTCCGAGGTGTACTTCGACGACATGCGGGTGCCCGCCGACTCGTTGATCGGGGGGGCGGAGGAAGTCGGCTTCCGGGCCGCAATGCAGTCGCTGGCCAAGGGCCGGCTCACCATCGGCGCCCACTGCGTCGGGCTGGCCGAGCGGATCATCGAGGAGGCGACCTTCCACGCGGCGAACAGCCGGCAGGGCGGGCACCCGATCGGCGACTTCCAGCTGGTACAGGCGCTGCTCGCCGAGTCCCAGACCGAGGCGCGCGCCGGGCGGGCGCTGGCCCTGTCGGCCGCCGAGGCGTTCGACGCCGGCACCGACACGCGCGAGGGCCCGGCGACCACCAAGCTCTTCTGCTCGGAGATGGTCGGTCGCGTCGCCGACCGCGGCGTGCAGGTGCTCGGCGGCCTCGGCTACATGCGCACGGTCCCGATCGAGCGCTTCTACCGCGACGCGCGGCTGTATCGGATCTACGAGGGGACCTCGGAGATCCAGAAGCTCATCATCGCCCGCCAGATGCTCGCGCGGGTCCCGCGTGGGTGAGCCCGGGTCCGGGAGTCAGCCGCCGACCACGGGCTCGGACTCGAGCGCGGTGAGCGCGGCGAGATCGACGGCGAGCCCCCGCGCGGTACGTCCCTCCCGGCGCGCCGAGGTCCGCACCCGCACGTCGCCGGCCCGCAGCACGGGGATCCCGAATGCCCGCAGTCGCTCCGCGAACGCGGCATCCTCGAGCACCGCCAGCGGCTCGATGCCGCCGACCCGCCGGTAGGTGGCCGCGGTGAGCGCGAACGAGGCGCCGCCGAAGTGATGGTGCTCGGCGGCCGGGTCCGCGCGGCGCACCTCGGACAGCCGCTCGGCGGCGAGCGCCCGGCGGCGAGTCAGTACCCCGGCGGGCAGCTCGGCGGCCTCGACCGCGGCGAGCTCGATCTGCCCGGCGATCGCGAGTGCGCCGCGCGCGAGGTGAGCGTGCTGGCGCTCGAGCCAGTCGGCGGCGACCGCCGAGTCGGCGTCGGTGCTCGCGATGAGACCGTCCGGCGCGTCCGCCCCGTGCAGCATCGCGGCCGCGAGGTCCATCCCGACCCGCCGCGCCCACCCCGGCCCGCGGCCGCTGATCGTCGCCGGCCGTGGCACGCGTGAGCGCTCCGACGGCGCGGGCGCGCGGCGCGGCGCCGCGGCCGTCCAGCGCCGCGCTTCAGAGCTCGGCGCGCGTCACCTCGCCTGGGAGCTGCCCGCCCGCGCGCCGCCGGAGACCGCCGCGGCGCGCGTGCTCGGCACGC
>CAXTTD010000124.1:0-8487 GCA_964246945.1 uncultured Solirubrobacteraceae bacterium
CGCGGTTACGGGCTCTTGCTGCTCGCCCGCGTTGCGCCTCCCGGCGGTTACTGAAGACTTGTTGGGTATGGGGTGGCCGGGCCGGGCGCAGCGCCGGCCTTCTCTCGAGGTAGCAAGTGCCTGGAGCAGCAGCCGCGGCGAGACACTCGGACCGGCGACGGAGCAGGAGTGTCATGGGTGCTCGTCGGGGGCGACGTTCCGGATCGCGCCGAGGGAGAGACCTGTTCGGTGGCTTGAGGCGCTGACCAGGAGCGGCTTTGCGCGGGGAGCAACCCGAAGTGGGTCGGCTCTCCTCAGCGCAAAGGGACGATTCGGCAAGGACGCTGTGATTATCGTGGGCGTGTGTTTGATTTGAACGGGTATCTAGAGCGGATCGACCTGAGGGGTCGTCCCGGCATCGCCGAGGTGCATCGAGCTCAGGTGACGTCGATTCCGTTCGAGAATCTCGATTCGTACTGTGGGTTGCCGATCTCGCTTGCGGTCCCCGACCTCGAGCGAAAGCTCATCGCCGAGCGGCGCGGCGGGTACTGCTTCTGAGCTGAACCTGCGGCTAATGGCGGCGCGGGGTCCCCCGGTCGCCCTGTTGGGGCCACTAAGCCGGGGCGGCGCGGGCGCCGGCGCTCCGCGGCCCAGAACGCATCTGGTGCTGCGCGTCTGCGCTGAGGACGCCGTCTGGCATGCGGATGTTGGCTTTGGTCTCGGGGGCCTGCTTGACCCGCTTCCGTTCGGTCCGGGGACTGAGCATGCGCAGTCGGGCTGGCGGTTTCGCGTCGTGCAGGATGCACGCGAATTCGTTCTGCAGACCGCGCAGGAGGACGACTGGGTCGACATCTACGGCTTCGCGCCTGAGCCCGTGCCGCTGGTCGACGTCGAGACGAGCAACCGGTTTACCTGCACGGATCTGGGTCGCCGTTTTTGACCGGACTGATCGTCAACGCTCAGGCCGATGACGGATCGCGCGTGCTGCTGAGCGACTGGAATCGGCAGAGCGGGCTTGTGCTCAGAGAACAGTCGGACCCGAGAGACGATCACTCCGGTCCAGCGCGACGCCCTTCCTCAGCTCCTCGCCACGCGCTTCGATCTGCCGGGCTACGCGCTTACCAGCGAGAGCTATCTCCTGCCCAACCGGCCTTCTTCGGCGAGCAATGCCAGATCAGGGCCTCTCAACGGGGACGTGGCTCTGCATCGGCAGCTGGCCAGCCGCGGACGAGAGGGCGGCTGGTAAGCGCCAACGAGACAGCCGTCGCTTTCTGGTTGCGTAGAGGCGAGCCCGCCTCTACTCCAAATGTGGACCCGGAAGCACTTGGTCAAGGCGTGGCGCCCAACTCGCCGAGGACCAACAGGACGATCGCTACTGCGCCGATAGTTGCGAGCAGCAGCGGAGGGACCGCAGGAGCGAGACGTACCGCAGGAGCGAACCGGCGCGGACCTCGCCTCCTGTGAGGCAGCCGGCCCACGGTCGCGGCTGGCCGCAGCGGCTTCGCTCCATTTCGTCGGATGCTACGCAGCACTACGCGAGAAACGGCTTGGTTCTGAGACCGCGATCGAGCAGGAAAGGTTACAAGCCAGGCGACGAATTCTGGTTGCGTCGAGCGTCATGAAGGCGCTGCGGGTCACGGAGATGGGTCACGGAGATGTAACACCGTCGGAGGTGACGGCCGTCATGATTGGTCAGGATGGTCGCCGTCCGTCCTTCGCCGGTTGACTGGCTGCGTGCGCTTGGGACCGCAGGGCGGCGCGGCTTGCTGGCGCTCCGGGGGCGCCCCCGGTATGAGCGGCTGCGTCCTCAGTTCGCCGACGGCGCTCGCACGACCCTGCACGTCGCCCGCTTCGCCCCGGACGAGTTCCGCGCCCGCGTCGTCGTTCTTGAGCAGCCGATGCCGCTCGTGCGCTGGTGTGAGCAGACCGGGGTCAGGAACGCTGTCGTCGGCGGCTTTTTTGTCCGAGCGAGCGGTACCCCGCTTGGCGAAGTCCGGATCGACGGTCAGACTCGCCCGACGCGCGCTTTCGACGCCCCGCGGGACGCGGCGCGTGGCTGCCTGCATGCGGGTCCTGACGGCGTTCGCTTGGCGCGTCGCGACGAGCTGGGCGACATCGACGGGGGCGACCTGCTTCAAGCCGGCCCGATGCTCGTCCGCGCCAGATCGAACGCGGTCTTGTCGGGCGAGGACACTGAGGGTTTCTCTGCCGGCGCGCACCAGTTCGACTCCGATATCACCGACGGCCGCTACCCGCGAGCCGCGCTGGGACGCGTCGGCGACAGACTGCTCGCCGTTGCGTGCGACGGGCGCAATCCGCGCGACGCCGGAATGACGCTCACCGAGCTCGCCGACGCGCTCGTCGCGCTCGGTGCTGAGGAGGCGTTGAACCTCGACGGTGGCGGCTCGGCCTCGCTGGTGCTCGGTGGGCGGCTCCGCAACCGGCCGCGCGAGGAGCACGGCGCCGATCTGCTAGAGGGCCGGCCGATCATCAGCGCTGTCATCTTCGAGCCGCGCGCGAGGCCGTAGGCCGACACGCGTCCGTAACAGCCCGCAGTCAAGTCGGTTGATGTGGTGTAACGCGTCGAGCTCGTCGGCAAGCGTGTTGGCGTCTCAGGCCGCGTTGAGAGCAGCAGCCTCCTTGAGATGGTCGTGTTGTTCGATCGCGTCTTCCTGTTCGGAGGTCCCGTCGAGAATCAGGGTCATCGACTCAGCAGAGAGATACCGGCGTTGAACGAGCCACTCATCGTTGTGCTCTGCGAGCAGCGCGCCGGCCAAGCGGATCGCCGCGGCGTCATTGGGGAAGATCCCGACGACGTCAGAGCGCCGGCCATCTCTTTGTTGACGCGCTCTAGGGGGTTGGTGGACCGCAGCTTGGTGCAGTGCTCGGCGGGGAGCAGATAGAAGGCGGTCAGGTCTTCCTCAGCGCCTTCGAGCAGGCTGCAGACCTTCGGCGCGACCGGCCCGCGACGTGTGAGCACGTGGCCGGCGCGGTCACGCGCATCCGCGGCGCCTTGGGCGTTGAACACGACCTCGCCGATGTCCAGGCCGATCACCTCCCGCACCCCGCTGTCGTACACCGCGTAGGCGACGACTAGCGCCTTGGACACAACGCGGCCGTGATCGCGGACCTTGACGTGCTTGGCGTCCAGCCACAGATACGGATACGCGCACTCAAGCGGCCGGTGGCGAAACAGGTCGACCTGCTCATCCAGCCCGCGGCAGATCGCCGAGACGCGATCCTTGGTCATCCCCTCGATCCCGAGCTGCTCCACCAGCCGGTCGACCTTGCGCGTCGAGACCCCGTTGACATACGCCTCCATCACCACCGCGACGATCGCCTGCTCTGAGCGGCGCCGGGGCTCCAGAAACGACGGGAAGTAGCTGCCCGAACGCGTGCCGGGGATCATCAGCTCGATCTCACCAACCCGCGTCTCCCACGGCCGCGGTCGATACCCGTTGCGATGCGTCACCCGGCTCTCGGGCGCCAGCTCGCCCAGCTGAGCGCCGACCTGCCCGGACACCTCAGCCTCCATCAAACTCGCGGGCGACCAGCTCAACCGCCTCCCTGACGAAGTCCTCAAGGCGCCAGTCGCCGACCTGCGCGACGACATCCGCAACCGTCATCCTTTGACCTTCGATCATCGTGGTGCTCCTTCTCATCGATCTGCGGGAACAGACCGACGAGCTTGGACGCCACGGTGCTTGGAACCACCTCAGGCGCTCGTTACACCACTACTACCGACATGACCCAGCCCGCTCGGCTCGCCGGGCCGCGGGATAATCCCGCGCGTCGTGGCTCTACGCATCGTGTCCGCCATCCTTTTCTCGCCCCGCGGCGGCTCGGCGCACATGGCCCGGGCGCTCGCGCGCGGCCTTCGAGCCCGGGGCTGCGCGCTGACCCTCCTGTCCGGCTCGCGTGACGACCTCGGCGATCAGGGCGACGCCCGCGCCTTCTACGGCGACGTCGAACCGGTCGACTTCTCACCTGCGCTTGCCTCGCCTGACCCGATACGCTTTAGCGGACCGTCGGGTACGGCGCCCCTTCACCCGTCCTACGAGGACCGACCGCTCGCTCCCGACCGGGTGTTCGCCGCGCTCGACGACACAGCCTATGAGGGTCAGGTCTAGGCGTGGACGCGGGCGCTCGCCCACGCCGGTGCCGCTGACGCCGACGTCCTACACCTGCACCACCTGACGCCGCTCAACGAAGCGGCCGCCCGCCTGGCGCCGAGCGTACCGGTCGTCGGACAGCTGCACGGCACCGAGCTGCTCATGCTCGAGACCATCGATGACGGCGGTGCTGCGCATTGGCCGTACGCCGGACGCTGGGCCGAGCGGCTGCGGCGCTGGGCCGCGGCGTGCACGCAGATCGTCGTCAGCGAGGGCGCCGTTGACCGGGCCTGCTCTGTGCTCGGGGTCTCGCCCGAACGGCTAGTGCCGCTGCCCGGCGGCGTTGACACCGAGCTCTTTCGCCCGGTCGAGGTTGACCGCGACGCGGTCTGGCGACATATCCTCGGCGCACCGCTCGAGGGTTGCGTGCTGCTCTTCGTCAGACGCTTTACCGCCGTCAAGCGGCTCGGGCTGCTGATCGAGGCGTTTGCCGCGGCAGCAGCACGCGTCAGGCGTCCCTCCGCGCTCGGGATCGCCGGCGGGCACCCCGGCGAATGGGAAGGCGAGCATCCGGCCGAGACCGTCACGCGACTCGGGCTCAAGAACGTTCATCTCGCTGGCTGGCACTCCCACGACCGGCTGCCCGACCTCCTGAACGCCTCCGACGCCGTCGTCCTGACCTCGTCCTGCGAGCAGTTCGGGCTCGTGCTCATCGAAGGGATGGCCTGTGAGCTGCCCGCGATCGCAACGGCCTCGGCCGGCCCGTCATCGATCATCGCCGACGGACAGACCGGCTGGCTTGTGCCGACCGACGACCCGTCAACACTCAAGCTGGCCCTCGTCGACGTCCTCACGAACCCAGCCGAACGGGTTCGCCGCGGACGCGCCGCCCACGCCGCCGTCTACGAGCGCTACTCATGGACCAGCGTCACAGATCAACTGCTCGCCGTGCTCGACGTGACGGCCAGGCCAGCGACGCCAGCCCACCAGTAATCACCGCACCGCCGGACTCCGCCAGCAGACCAAGATCTCGCGCATGCCCCTCGCGGCAAAGTGCAACGACGGCTACAACCCCAACGCCTCGACAGACGACTCACACGGCCCCTTTCAGGAAGCACGAAGGGCAACTCCTGCTCTGCCGGGGCCGTCGCGTAGAGCAGCAGCGGCACGAATGGATCCCGAACCTCGCCATGAAGGCAGGCGACAGGCTGGGTGACGGCGGCAGCTGCGGCACACGTGGGGCTCGGGTTTTGAGTCTGCGCGCGGGGTAGGTAGGCGTGGTGCGGTTAGAGCCCAACGTGGTCCCCGGGGTTCATCGGATCGAGGATTCGTTTACTAACTGGTATCTGATTGAGGACGCCGGTCGGCTGACGGTCGTGGATACCGGCGTGCCGGACTCGTGGGAGTCGCTGCACGCGGTTTTGCCCCGC
The DNA here is from genome assembly GCA_964246945.1 of uncultured Solirubrobacteraceae bacterium. Lineage (GTDB taxonomy): Bacteria > Actinomycetota > Thermoleophilia > Solirubrobacterales > Solirubrobacteraceae > Palsa-465. Next base: position 5,522 of record CAXTTD010000124.1, read on the forward strand.
CTTGGCCGGACCGCGAGCGACATCGAGGCGGTCGTCCTCACCCATGGCCATTTCGATCATCTCGGCTTCGCTGAGCGGGCGCGCAGCGTTTTGCGCGTTCCCGTGTACGTGCACGAGGCGGACGTGCCGCTGACCCGGCATCCGTGGCGCTATGACCATGAGCGGGCCCGCGCCTTCTATTTCGCGACTCAGGTGCGCGCGTTGCCGATGGTCGCGTCATTCGTTCGTCATCGCGCGTGGTGGCCCGCACCGGTGCGCGAGGTCGTCCGCTACGAAAGTGGGGTGCTGCCGGTGCCCGGAGAGCCTCAGATCGTGTTCACGCCGGGGCACACGCACGGCCATTGCGCGCTGCATCTGCCTTCTCGCGACGTGATCATCGCGGGTGACGCCGTCGTCACGCTTGATCCCTACACCGGACGGCGTGGACCGCGGATCGTGGCGGCCGCGGCGACCGTTGACACCCAGCGCAACCTCGATGCGCTGGACGCGATCGCTCATACCGGCGCGGGCACGGTGCTCGTCGGACACGGCGACCCCTGGCGTCAGGGCGCCGTTGCAATCGTCGACCAGGCCCGCGCCGCCGGGCCAGCATGACAGAGCCGTAAGGGGCCGCAGGAGTCGACGACGTGTCGAGTAGCTGCGGCTGAGCGGTCATCGTGGTTGAGCGTGACGAAAGCGATCAGCGTTGCGCGTAAGGGCTTGCCTTGCCGCTTCCGTCCTAGCTGTAGACCCGCGTTTGTTCGTGCGAGCGTCGGGCAGCTTCCGGGGAGTCACCGTCCCCGAAATCGAAGCGTCATGCTCTACCAGCGGGCCAGTGAGCCCGCGTTTCGTGGACGCTGCTCGTTCGTGGACCCTGCTCACTTGGTCGCGTAGGACGTCCCTCTAGCGCGACAGAGTCAGCTTCCGGCTGGCTGTCCCTGCAACGATCTACGAGACATCGAGGAATGCTTATGAAGGCAGTTGCCTGGCATGGAAATCATGACGTTCGCGTCGATACGGTCCCGGACCCGACGATCGAGCATCCCAACGATGCGGTGATCCGGGTGACATCGTCGGGGATCTGTGGATCTGATCTGCATCTCTATGAGGTGCTGGGTCCCTACATCGATCAGGGCGACATTCTTGGTCATGAGCCGATGGGGATCGTGGAAGCGGTCGGCGCGGAGTTGACGAACATCAAGGTCGGTGACCGGGTGGTGATCCCGTTTAACATCTCGTGCGGGCGCTGCTTCATGTGCGATAAGGGGCTGATGTCGCAATGTGAGACCACTCAGGTTCATGAGTACGGCACCGGCGCGGCGTTCTTGGGCTATACCAAGCTCTACGGCCAGGTTCCGGGCGGCCAGGCCGAGTTCCTTCGGGTCCCCCAGGCGCAGTTCGGCCCGATCAAGGTTCCCGAGGGGCCGGCGGATGATCGCTTCGTGTACCTGTCTGACGTGCTGCCCACCGCCTGGCAGGCCGTGGAGTACGCCGACATCCCCGATGGCGGCACCGTGTTGGTGCTCGGTCTGGGCCCGATCGGAGAGATGTCCTGCCGGATCGCTCAGCACCAAGGGTGTGAGCGTGTGATGGCCGTCGACCTGGTTCCCGAACGTCTGGAGCGAGCCCGCGCTCACGGCGTTCACGTGATCGACCTCGAGGAGCACGATGACCTCGCCGAGGTGGTGCGCGAGAAGACCGGTGGGCGGGGACCGGACTCAGTCATCGACGCGGTCGGGATGGAAGCGCACGGCGCCCCGGTCGGGAAACTCGCCCACCGCCTCGCTGGGCTGCTGCCCGACACGGCTGCGCAGAAAGTGATGGAGACCGCCGGCACCGACCGGATGAGCGCAATCCTCTCCGCGATTGACCTCGTGCAGCGGGGCGGAACGATCTCGCTCTCCGGCGTGTACGGCGGCGCGGCGAGCCCGATGCCGTTGATCCAGATGTTCGACAAGCAGATCACGATGCGGATGGGCCAGGCCAACGTCAAACGGTGGATTGATGACCTCATGCCACTGGTCTGCGACGACGCCGACCCCCTCGGCGTCGAAGGGTTCGCCACCCATCACGTGCCGCTCAGCGACGCGCCGAACGCCTATGAGATCTTTCAGAAGAAGGAAGACAACGCGTTCAAAATCCTGCTCAAGCCATGACCGCAGGCCTGCTCAAGGGGCCAACTACGAACGAGCAAGCTCCAACGACACCGCGAAGGACCCGCAATATGGCTGCGTCGGTTCGCGCGCCGGTCCAGAAGATCCTTTTCGATCTAGTCCGTGAGCACTCGCCGTCTGGCCGCTCCAAGAGGATCCATCAGAAGCGGCGTAGCGGCTCGAGTACAAGGGAGCCGGTATGGCTGATAAGGCGATGATGTGCTTTGACGATCATCTGGCCGGGATGACGTTCGGTGGGCCGTCTCGCGCAGCAGATCCGAGATCAGAACGAGAGCACACCGCTGGAGAGCTGATGAGGTCCCTGGCGCTACAGATCGAGGAGAACCTCCAAAACGCTTGTGCTGATGGCCGGATAGGCTCTGGCCTGCTTGACCGGGTTCCGGGAGGGCGTAGCCACGAAAAACGCCAGCCGCGGAAGTTCCGGTGCCTAAGCCCGGGGCCGTCAAAAGCCTCGCACTCGGAGTCCATGAACGTGCTGCCGAGCTCCGGCTCGCCACAGGGCAAGCTACAGCCTATGGAGGGCCCCTTCGCAAGTCGTCGGCCAGTATCCCAAGGGTGCCTCAGTCGATCTTGGGCGAGCCGATCGACTGTGCCCAAACCAAGTAACTACATCTTGGCGTGAACGCCTGACGGCAGCCACTCGCGCGCTCGGTCATGTTCACGCCGCGGCGTGACCGACACCCGCCAGCGTCGCTGAGCTCCCGCCGCGCAGCTCGCAGCGCTGCCCTTGCCTGACCAACTCCCTCTTCTCGACGATTGGATCGTATGCCTCTCACAGTCATCTTTGACATCGACGGAACCCTGGTCGATACC
>CAXTTD010000125.1:0-8484 GCA_964246945.1 uncultured Solirubrobacteraceae bacterium
GGGGTTCAAGTCCCCCGGCGGGCTTCGAGAAGTCGCTGCAAAGCGAGGCTGTTTGATTTGCTGATTTACGCGCTTCGTCAACCGTGTCCCCGGTACGCGAAGTGCCGCCTCCCCGACGGCCGCCAGATCCAGAAGAAGCTGGGGCCGGCCTGGACCGGTCGCGGCCGACCGGCCAACGGCTACTTCACCCCAGTCGTGCTCCTCGCGTTCTCCCACTACACCCCTTGGCCCGCCCGGGATCATGTCCACCTCGTTCGCGGATGCGACCCCTTGGGGTCATTCGAAGGGGCCCGCGGCCATGGAGAGCCTCACCGGCTGGCCCTTGCCGGCACGCCGCCGCGACTTCATCATTTCACGGCATCGCGCGACCCCCTCGCCTCGGGCCTCGGTAGGCTGCGGCGATGCGGCTGAGCCATCTTTTCTGGCGAGTGCGCAACGCTGACTTCACCGGGCTTGGAATCGATGTGCGGGTTGGGTCGCTGGCGGTGAACGTTCGTGCGCTTCCGCGTGCCACGAGCCACGCCCGGTTCTGCCGGATCTCGAGATCATCGGCGGGTGGCTTACCGCGTCCGGTCGTGAGATCGGGTTCGCGCAGATCGGCGCCTACGACGGTCAGCGCAACGACCCTCTGCACGACCTCATCCTTCGCTACGGCTGGAAGGGCGTCTTCGTGGAGCCTCAACCAGACGCATTTCAACGCCTCCAGGACACCTACGCTCATGTCGATGGCCTCGTGTTTATCAACGCCGCGGTCGGAACCCGCCGCGGGACGGAGACCTTCCACTACATCCGGGACGTGAGTCCGTCGGACCCGCGGTGGTTCGGCCAGGTCGCATCATTTGACCGAGATCACATCCTCAGGCATCTCGGCGAGACGCACCATGATGCAGAGGCCCGGATCACAACCAGCCCGGTTGAGATGTTGACGCTGGGCGACGTGTTCGAGCGCGCACCGTGCGCCGTGGACGTGCTCCAGGTCGATGCTGAAGGGTTCGACGCGGAGATCGTCACGAGCCTTGATCTCGCAGCTCATCAGCCGACGGTCGTTCGGTTTGAGAACCGGCATCTCTCAGCCCGGGACCACGAGGCTGCTGTCTCCCATCTGCGGCCAGCGGGATACCGGTTCGCGGTCGAGGAGGACGACACGGTCGCGCTACGACACGAGCCGGGCCGAGGAGCAACCGCCCTCCGGTAGGCAGCGGCAAGCCGTCGTGACGGCGCTTACCGGGCTCGCCACAGGCGACGCGGCAGGAACTCGTATCCGGTCGGCTGCTGCAACGCTTCAAGGCACATGAACTCGCCGGCGGCGCCAAGGTGAGCGAAGCCGCAAGCGGCAGCTCGCCTCGCGGCGCGGCAGCAAGCACCGTTCGCTCAGATCATCGCGACGGTGCGCGAGAGACTCAGCTCTGGAAAGGGTATGAGGACACCGCGGGAGTGATCGAGCACCGCACGGTCACGCTCTCTCCCGCGCCACGTGACACCCGTGCTCTGAACGACCGTGTAATCCTCGAAGGCGCGTTGTCGTCCGGCGTGACGATGAAGGACTCGGGGGTGATCGGCTGGGTGCGGGTCATCGGATGAGCCCGCGGCCATGGCCCTCTCGACCGCCGCTGGAGGCGAATCGCGCGAGAAACCGTTCGCTCCCTGCCAGGTGAGGAACGAACCGATCATCACCTCGAGACAGGCTCATCAACCTCGACACGCTGATCAGGATTCTGATCAACCCGTTCACGGAAGTCCTCCCTGCCGGCTGGACAGTCAGCGGTTCCGGACGCAGCGACGGGATCCGGCTCAAAGTGCCCGATTCCCACTCAGAGGAGGACTTCCGAATCAACTTCGGTTGGATCGTCACCCTCGACAGACCCGCGCCGTCCCGGTTGCTGGAAGTGAGCCGCGCCGCACTGGAGGCCATACAACACGCGGTCAGCAGTCACACCGCCCAGCCATGGCCCCAAAAGTCGGGCACGGGTCCGTCACAGCCTGCCCGAGGCCCACGCCGAGATTGTCGGCAACGAGGTCAATCCCGCGTTGCGCCTGTGGTACGGCGAGACCGCATCCCCGGTCCTCGAATTGCTCAGCAGGCCGCTCCTCCTCAACCAGATCGTCAGTCGCTGACGACGACGTACACCAGGTGCCCGTCGCTGGTCGCGCGCTGGCGCGCCCACTTTCGCCATCTCGAACGGCGCTTTGGGGCGCCTCAGCGACGGCAGCACTCACCCGCGAGTGCTGCTCTGTGGGCGCGGCCGCGGCGAGGGGCTACCAGCTCTTCTGCTCGGTCAGCAGCGACTCCTGGTGCAGGTCGCGGATCCGGGCTAGGTATTCGTCGCGTGCGCTGGAGTTGATCGGCGCCAGATGCTCCGGCGGGAGTGTCTTCTGTGTCGCGGGGGTGGCCAGGTAGGAGAACTGGTCGTCGAACCCGCCCGGGGTGTAGAAGTTCAGGGCGCGTGCCGGCCCTGAGGTGACCTTGAAGGAGTGTGGGGCTCCGGGCGGGATCCAGACCCCGGCTCCGGGACCAGCGGCGATGGTCTCGCCTTCAGGGCCGACCGTGTAGGTGATTTCGCCCTCGCGCAGGCCCTCAGGCCGGCGCGTCGCGAGCAGCTGGGCGACCTTGCCGCCCATGCTGTGGCCGACGAGGATGTAATCGTCGAGCTCCAGCTCCTCAATCACCACGGTCGCGTCGGCCGCGAGGTCCTCGATCGCGCACCCGGTCTCGAGGCCGATCGAGCGGCCCCAGCCGCGCTGGTCGATCGCGACGCAGCGCATCGTGGGCGCGAGCCGGTCTACCCGCGCCGCGGCCGGTCAGACCCCCAAGCAGATGATCCAGGAGCGGCTCGCGCTCGAGGCCGGTCGCCCTCGCCCACTCCACCCAGCCGGTCGGTGCGATCGCCGCCCAGCTCAGGTTCCGCGACGCGTCGACAGGTGAGCCAGCGCTTCTCGTCGTCCGGGTTCTATCGCCCGAGCAGCCCGAGCAGCCGCTCGACCCGCGCCAAGCTTTCGCAGCCAACCCGGCTGATCCCGCCCACCCCCTCGCATACTCGCCGTCAATTGGCCGTATGAGCAGGTTGGTCGCCGTCACCGGCTGCTGAGCTGACGGGGACTTCGCGGGGTATGGACGCGGTGGTGTCCTTGAGCGGTCGCGACCTTGACGCGGTTCGCGCTGAGCTGGGAGCGCGCGCGTATCCGCCGGGCCACCCCAAACGTGTGAGGCACGCGCGTCAGCCGTTCTGGAACTGCCCGCCGGCGTAGATCACCTTGGTCGACCCGTCCTTGAGGGTCGCGGTGACCTTCCGGTCCGACGTCGAGACGATGTCGACGTGGATGCTCGAGGTGTTGAAGCCGAGCGCGGCGAACTGCTCGGGCGTGGCGCCGGCCACGTCACCGGTGTACAGCTCCTGGAAGGAGGTGCCTAGCGCCAGGTGCGTGTTGCCGGTCGGTCCGCCGCGGTTCTCGTCATAGAGCGTGGTCGCCATGAACCGGGTGATTGGGGAATGGCGTCCGTCGGTCAGCGAGTACTCGCCGATGCGGGCCGCTCCGGGGTCGGTGGCGATCATCGCTTTGAGCATGGCCTCACCCTCCTCGGCGCTCGTCTCGACCACCTCGCCACCATCGAAGGTCAGCCGCACACCGCGGATTACCGTGCCGCTGAGATAGAGCGGCTCAGAAAAGGTGATGTGCCCCTCGGTTCCGCGCCAGTCAGGTGAGGTGGCGATCTCGAAGCTCGGGACGTTGACCGGTTCGCCACCGGTCCAGCGGCGTTGGTCCCCCACGGTGACCCACAGGTCGGTTCCGTCGGCCTCGACGTGCAGCCGTTCGATATCCAAGCGGTTGAGCCAGGCAACGGTCTGCTTGATCTCAGCGGCGGTCGCCCGCCAGCGGGACACCGGGTCAGGGTCATCGAGGTAGCAGGCGTGGATGATCTGCTCCCAATACTCCTCAAGGCTCATGCCCGCTTCAGCGGCGAGCGCCTCGCTGCCATACAGACCTCCACTCCAGCTCAGGGTCCCCGCCTTGACCTTCTCAAACCGGTAGGTGTTCTCCCGGCCCCTCGACCGCGCGTGTCGGTACCGCTTATTGGGATCGATCCCGACGAGCGACTGCAGGTCGCGGAAGGCAAGCAGCGCCATGAAGTGGTCGATCGTGGCGAAGTAACTGCGGCGATAGGCGTCGGGATAGAAATCCAACTGCTCATCAGAGGCGGTCTCGTAGAAGGCCTTCTGCAGGTTCCAGTCTGGGTCGTCGGCGGGGCGGAAGTCGACGATCAGGTGACCGCCGGCACGCCAGACCGCCTTGGCGACCTCCAGCAGCAGCGGCTTAGCGTCCTCGGGGCAGACGACCCCGACGACATCACCCGGCTTGATCCCGGCGCCGTAGCCGAGACCGTAGTTGACCATCACCTCGCCGTAGCGCTTGAGGATCTCCGGGGGTGGGACATAGGACATGCCGACGAGCCTACCCACACCGACATCTGTCAGCTGAAGTGACACTGCGCGCCAGGACCGTCGTAGACGACTCTGGGCGCTGAAGTAAGCGAACGGGTCTGACGCAGTACACGCGCTCGTGCGCTTTGGTCCAATGTCGGCGGGGATGCGGGCTGTCGTGACAGGACCAGCGCTCTGGCCACGAACGCGATCATCGGCGTCTGGACCCGCTTTGAGGTCTGGACGAGTCCGGTAAACGCCGATGCCGGCATTCTTCCTGTGCGCGGAAAGCAGCACTCGCCTACCGACAGGTGGGACCGTTGCTTGAGTACGGTCGCGATCAGCACGGCGGTGCTCGCTACTGCGCGAGCAGTGCGGCGTCCATCAGCCGCGTCGGTTCGGTGTGGCACAGGAGGTGCACCGTTGCCCATCCGGTGAGGATGATGCCGATGGAGTGTGCCGCGAAGACCGGCGCAAAGCCGCTTGGACTCAGCCCGTCGCGGTGCTGCAGGACGAGGGAGCTGAGCGAGATGTGGACGAACAGCATCGCGCTGGCCAACGCCAGCGAGCCGGTGGTCCGACGAAACCGCCAATCACCTACGAGCGAGCGCGCCGACGGCGACGGCCTCACGCAGGCCTCCGGCGTGCCGCCGGGTGGGAGGCAGCGACTCCGGTAGGAACAGGATGACCCCGGTGACCAGTAGCGCGCCGATACCGGTGAGGACGAGACACCGGCCGCGCCACGACATCACCTGTGGCAGCGCCCCGCCGGCGACCGGCGCCACCGCGGGGGTGATGTTGCTCAACAGCGTGACGACCGCGAACGCCTGCGCCAGCGCCTTGTCATAGAGGTCAAGACGTGATACCGACGGCGGCGAGAACGCGTCGGTCACGCCGCGATCCCAGACACCGTCTGACCAGGAGATCTCGGAGTCAGCTGTGTCAGCTCCCGGATTGCACCGGGTGGAACTCGACTCGGTACACGAGCGTGTCCTCGTCGATCGGACCGACGTGCGCGGCGCGTTGACGCAGCGTCTCGCGGTCGGGCTCGCCGGCCCGTCGCACATCCGCCGCAGTGACCGCGGCGAACCGAACAAGCTCGATTGCGTCGACCTGGATCTCACCGGGGCCGACTCGGTAGCGGCCGCCTGGTCTCACCCGCGGCTGCTTCCACAGCCGGATCGAAAGCGTGATGTCTCCCGCCAAAACGTCGTTGCGCAGCTCACGGCTGAACTCCACCGACGCGACGCTATCGCCCGAAGCCGACGGCTGCGGGCTTGCGATTCCGTCTCAGCGCGAGCGTCCAATGCGACGGCGTGAACCACGGCAGAGCATGCGTCCGTCATGTCGCGATACCCGATGATCTCTGCTGCGCGTGCCGACGGGCTGGGGACGCAGCGCGAGAACGAGGGAGGCCGGATCCAAGTTTCGCGCGCTTGGCACGGACGCCGTCGTCGATGACGGCTCACCTTCCCGGGAGGCGCTGACGGCGTATTCAGAAGGACGGTCGGGCATGGGTATAGGTCGACGGATGAACCACTGGCGTATCTGCTGGTAGAGGTTCCCGCTCAGGAGGGCACGCGGCGCAGACGTCGTCCGGGCGCGCGCTCGCCACTCCCGCTGCAGCGCGCTCGGTCGAGTCACGCGTCATCAAGCCGGCGCGTCATCATCAGCGCCGACTTGAAGCTGCCATCCCTTCTGCGGTAGCGATCGCGTTTGACCCCTTGGACCGAGAACCCCGCGGCGACGTACAGCGCGATCGCGCGGCCGTTCTCCTGCCAGACCCGACCACGCCCTCCTCGGCCACGATCGCGAGGATTGCCACAATGGCGGCCGAGTCCTCAACCCGTATCGGCCGCACCTCCATCAGCCCATCATGACGAACGAACCCCCCAAGAGAGATCTGCGCGCGCCGCTCGGACTCGCCGGCCCAGGGGGTCACGTCCGCGGGGTCCTACCTCGCGTCGGATAGGTGTCAGCGGGGCATCAGCGCATCCCGTGATCTCTTCCCATCAGGCAATGCGCTCGAGCACCAAAGAGCGCTTAGGCGCGTAGAGGCTGAGCAGGGGGTTTGATTGCTGCCTGCAGCCGAACACGAGCTCTTCTCCCGCGCGCAGCTCAAGCTCCAGCGGACGGCTGCTGTACCACTCGTAGAAGACGCGCAGAGAATGCCGACCTGGTCCGGCTTCCAGCAGGCTGCTGCTTCCGTTTTCGATGGTCCCGACCACCTCGCCGTCCAGCTCCACCTTCCAGCGCCGCATACCTGCTGAGCCGGCCCTCTGTCTTCGAACCTGAAGACGTCCACGCGACGGGACCGCGGTCGTCGATGGTCGGGGCTTGGAGCCGCACGCACCAAGGGGTGAGGCCGTCTGGGCGACGTACTCCGACCATTTGCGCGGCGTGTTGACCAATTCCCACGCGGCGTTCAGCGTCTTCAAGCGCCGTTCGGCATGTGGGTCGCTCGCGTGCAGGTCGGGATGACTCGCGCGGACCGCATTGCGAAAGGCACGCCTGACCTCTTCCCATGACGCTGTTTCGTCGACCCCGAGAAGAGCGAGAAGCGCTCGCTTATCCGCGGTGCTCGCCATCCGACTAAAGCGTAGAGGCAAGTGTTCTCGACGTCCGTCGCGCGCACTCCTAAATCGCGAACCTGGTGAGCAATCAGGACCTCGAGCTCGACGGTCAACGAGGTCTTCGACGCGGGCGCCGACATGAGCGACACGGGGTCGTTCGAAGGCGCGTTCAGGATCGACGATCACGTCCACAGTCGCTAGGCGGCAGTTGGATCTGCGCGGTCGCGCCGTCGCTGGCGCGGACGAGGCCAGCTGAGGGTTGCTCAATCCCTCGCGGGCGTGGAGATCAACAGGCCCGCGTCGATCGGGATCTCGCTGGAGAGCAGTCCATTGCGGGGGTCGTTGACATGAGCCCGGTAGGCGTCATGGTCCGCGTCCCCGTCGCTCATGTCCGCAGCAATGATCGCGGTGGCCGAGAGGTGCGGTCTGAGGAGCCCCAGCACGTCGAGGTAGAGATCGTTGGCGCCGTCGAGAAACAGAAGATCGATCGGGGTGGCGATATTGCGCAGGGTCTGCAGCGCGTCTCCTGCGCGAACCTCGACGTGCTCGGCAAGCCCGGCACGCTCGAGCATGATCTGGGTTCGCTGGGCTTTGCTGGCAACCAGTTCAGTCGTGATCACCCGTCCCGCGCCCAGGTCGGCCAGCGCGCTCGCGAGATAGATCGTCGAGATTCCCAGCGAGGCGCCGAACTCAACGCTCACCAGGGGTCGGCCGGCCAGCACCATCGCGTGCAGAACCTGACCGACTTCAGGCGTAATCGCGAGCGGCGCGTTGACCGCGAGAGGCGTCCGTTCAGCGGCCCCAAGCCTCACGCCAAGCTCGGCCTCGCGCGCCTCGACCGCTTGGCGGTAGCTCACGTCTTCGCGCACACCAAGAGCGCGGAGATCTCGCAGCGCGTCAGACACTGCTTGCGAGTTCAAGGCCGAGCTCACATCAGAGAACCTACCCGCGGACGCAGGCGAATCGCCGCGAGCAGCGGGCCCATCATCGCGCAGGCCCCGGAATTGAATGCCGGGCGCTGACTGCGGCCTGTCAGCTACCGCGAGTCACCGATTGCTCACCAGCGACTGCCGACCTCCCGCACGCGCCTTTGACACCGTCGCTGCGGATCGCCGACGCGGGCGATTCGCCGCAGGCGTGAGCCGCGCGAGCCCGAGCGGCGACGGACCCGACTGACAAGTGGACCAAATGGGCATCACCGATCTATGCGAACCCCGCTGGAGAAGCGACTGCCAGTCGTGGCCGGGCTTGTCGTCGGGATCGCTGCTGCGGCCGTCGTCGGCGGCAGCGCGTGGCTGCGGCTCGTTGTCCTCGCGGCAGTGGTTCTGGTGTGGGGTGTGATGCTGCATTACGTCTTCGGGCTGCCGTGGAATCGCATCACGCGTTACCGGGAATCGGCCTCTGAGAGCGCGGAATCCAGGCGGGTCTCGACGCGTCGCTAGGGGACGAGGCCAGTCGAGCCGCGCCGGTGGGACGCGTGCTACTGCGGGTCC
>CAXTTD010000126.1:0-7106 GCA_964246945.1 uncultured Solirubrobacteraceae bacterium
CCACCGGCGGCCGCGAAGTCGCCGCGAGCGCGATCCAGCCCACGGCGGCATCGGCTTCACCTGGGAGGCCGACGTCCACTGGCTCTACAAGCGCGCGGAGGTCGATCGCGCGCTGCTCGGCGGCGCCGGGGTGCACCACGCGGCGCTCGCGGGGGCCGGCCCCGCCCGGTGCGCCGCAGGGGCACCCGCCGGAGCGGTTCGCCGGGGGTGCGCAGCCGTCCCGCGCAGCGCCCGGGTCGGCGAGACCACCCCCGGCAGGCACCCCGCATACCGGCGTGCAGCGCGGAGGGATCGCGCGCGCGCCGGCGAACCGTGCCCTCCATGAGCGAATCCCCCCGGTGGGAGCGCGAATCCCAGGAGGATGTCCGCGCGCCCGCATCCCAGCCGCCCGCATCCCCAACGCCCGCATCTCAGCCGTCCGCGTCCCCGACGTCCGCGTCCCCGCCCGAGGCGACCGCCGAGTACGACCTCGAGGCGGCCGGCCTCGTCGCCCCCGACGAGCTCGTCGACCCCTCCGAGGACGACCGCGAACCGCGCCTCGCCGGGGCCCGGGAGGCCGCGCGAGACGCGCTGGCCAGCACCCGCAGCTCGGCCCGGGAGTCGCTCGCCGCCACACGCGAGACCGCCCGTGAGTCGCTCGCCGTCACCCGGGAATCGCTCGCGAGCACCGCCGGTACGCTCGCCGACACTGCTGGTCGGGTGGGCCGCTTCCTCGCCTCGCTGGACCGCCGTCCCGAGTTCGACGTCGGCGACGGCCGTGACCCCGTCGCCGAGCTCACCGCCGGCTCCGGCAGCGACCCCGACCGCTCCGGCGGTGACCCCGGCCGCTCTGGCGGTGAGCCCGGCCGCTCTGGCGACGGCCCCGGCCCGGACAGCCCGGCCGGCCCCGCCCCCGGACTCGAGCTGGGGGCGCCCGCGCGGTTCCCGATCACGCTGCGCGGCTACGACCGGGCGGCGGTCGACGCCCACATCGCCGAGCTCGAGGCCGAGCTTGCGCAATCTGGCTCACCGGCCGTCCCGATGACGATCACCGAGGAGATCGAGCGACTCGGCGAGCAGACCGCCTCGATCCTCGTCGTCGCTCACGACAAGGCCCACGAGACGGCCCGTCGCGCCCACGAGCAGGCGACGCGCGCGGTCACCGAGGCCGCGCGGGATGCCGAGCGGATCACCGCCGAGGCGGAGCGTCGGCTGCACGAGCTCGACGAGGAGACCGACGCCGTGTGGCGCGAGCGCGAGCGGCTGCTCGACGACGTGCGGGATGTCTCGGCGACGCTCGCGGCGCTCGCCGACGCCGCCGGCGAGCGCTTCCCGGCCGCCGAACCGGTAGGCGCGGTCGAATCGCCGGCGGAACCCGACGCCGAGCTCGACCCGGTCAACGCCACCTCCTAACCTCGGCGGCGTGATCGCCGCGCTGCTGTTCGACTTCGACGGTCTGCTCTACGACTCGGAGACCTCAGCCTTCGAGGTGTGGCGGGAGCTCTATGCCGAGCACGGCGTCGAGTTCCCGCTCGCGTTGTGGCAGTCGGAGTCGATGGGCCGCCCACCCGGCACCTCGTCGTTTGAGCCACTCGCCCATCTGCAGGCGCTCACCGGTACCGCGCTCGCCGCCGGCGCGACCCACGCGGCGCTCGCCCGTCGCCGCGACGAGCTCTTCCCCCACGCGCTCATCCCCGGCGCGGACGAGCTGCTCCAGGCCGCGCGCGCCGCCGGCCTCGTGACCGCGATCGTCTCCAGCAACCACCGCGCGCGCGGGCGCGAGCATCTCGCCCGCGCGGGCGCCGCCGCCGACTTCGACGCGATCGTCACCGCCGAGGGCGACCCGGTGCGCGGCAAGCCGAGCCCCACGCTCTACCTGGAGGCGCTGGCGACGCTCGGGGTCGGGGCGCCCGACGCGGTCGCCTTCGAGGATTACCCGAACGGGATCGCCGCCGCCCGCGCGGCGGGCCGCTACACCGTCGCGGTGCCCAATGCCCTCACCCGCGGCGCCCCGGGCCTCGAGCGTGCCGACCTCACCCTCGACTCGCTCGCCGACTACGCCCTCCCGGTGGCGGTCCCGTCCGCGGACCCGCCGCCGGCGTGATCGAGCTGCTCGAGGATCCCGTCGAGTTCGCCCGCCGGGCCGGGCCGCTGCTCGCGTCGCGCGTCGAGGACACGATCCTCGCCACCGTGCTGGACGGCATCCTCGGCGGACGCCACCCCGACCCGGCTCCGCGGCTGGAACGGCGCGAGGCGCTGCGCCGCCTGACGCCCGACGGGCTGGACGCGCCGCCGCGACCGGCACCTGGCCGGCTGCGGGCGCCCCAACCGTCGGAGCTCGAGCTGTGCGTCCCGTGGGAGCTCGAGTTCGTCTCCGAGCTCGAGATCGCCGCGGGCCCGGCAGCGGTCGAGCGCTCGATCCAGGCACGGATCGCCGACGGGCGCGAGTATCTGTGGGACGCCGACGGCCCGGTATCGCTGGTCGGCCATACCCCGATGATCGCCGACGTCCCCTCGCATCGGTCCCGTGTATACGCCGCCCGCCCATCGCCGCCGCGGCTACGCGTCGAGTGCCGTCGCCGCCCTCAGCCGGCACCTGTTCGACGCCGGCGCGCGCGAGGTCGTGCTGTTCACCGACCTCGCCAATCCGACCTCGAACCGGATCTACGCCGAGGTCGGCTACCGATGGGTCGCCGAGTGGGAGATCCACCGCCTCATCCCCGTTTCCTGACCGCGCTCAAGCCCGGGCGCCGCGCGGCCGACACTACCCGGATATGACATCGCCCTCGGACTGCGATCGACAGCTCGCCGAGTCTCAGGCGCTCGCCCACGTCGGCTCCTGGGAGTGGGACACCTCGCAGGAGCGGATCTGGTGGAGCGAGGAAATGTGCCGCATCCACGGACGCGAGCCCGGGTTCTCCCCGACCCCAGCGGAGGGCCTGGCCCACCTGCATCCCGATGATCACGCTCGGGTGGCGGGCATCGTCGACCGCGCCGTGGCGGATGGGTTGCGCTATCGCATCGTCCGCGCCGACGGGGAGATCCGCCACGTCCACGGCCGCCGGCAGGTGCGCCGCGACGGGAGCGGGACGATCGTCCTCATGTACGGCACCACCCAGGACATCACCGAGCAGCGCGAGGCCGAGCTGGCGCGCGACCACGCGCTCGGCCTGTTGGAGAGCGCGTTCTCAGGCAGCGCGGTCGGCATGTCGATCACCGACCTCGACGGGCGCTGGCTGAGGGTCAACCGGGCGCTGTGTCGGCTGACCGGCTGGTCGGAGGCCGAGATGCTCGCGCGCACCTTCCAGGGGATCACCCACCCCGACGATCTGCAGGCGGATCTCGAGCTGTTGGCCCGCACGCTGGCGGGTGAGATCGACGACTACCAGATGGAGAAGCGGTATCTCACCCGTGACGGCGCCGCGATCTGGGTTCTGCTGTCGGTGGCGCTCGTCCGCGACGAGCGAGGAGAGCCGCGACACCTCGTCGGCCAGGTCCAGGACATCAGCGCCCGCAAGCAGGCCGAGGAGCGACTGCGGGCGGCCGAGGCCGAGGCCCGGCTTCAGCGCGACCGGGCGCAGACGATCGTCTCCGCCATGCACGAGGGCTACGGGCTCACCGTCAACGGCGAGATCGCGGCGGTCAACGAGGCGTGGTGCACGATGGTCGGCTACTCCGCGCAGGAGCTGATCGGCCTGCGGCCGCCGTATCCGTTCTGGCCCGATAACCAGCACGCCGCGCTCGCCGGCACCGTCGCGCGGATCCGCGCGGAGAACGGGGGCACCTGCGAGGCGGAGTTCGTCCGGCGCGACGGCACCCGCTTCGACGCCGAGATCACTGCCCGGCAGGCGTTCGGCGCCGACGGCGAGGCGATCGGCTTCGTGAACACGCTGCGCGACGTGTCCGATCGCAACCGCCGCCAGCGCCGGCTCGAATACCGCGCCCGGACCGACAGCCTCACCGGCCTCGCGAATCGCTACGTCCTGGAGGAGGCGCTCGGCCGCGAGGTGCGCCGCCGCGCCGGCGGCCAGACGCTCGCGCTCGTGCTGCTCGACCTCGACGGGTTCAAGCAGGTCAACGATTGCCACGGCCACCCGGTCGGCGATGCCGTGCTGATCGAGAGCGCGCGACGCCTGTCGCGGATCGTGCGCGAGGGGGAGGTGCTCGCGCGGGCCGGCGGCGAGGAGTTCGCGTGGCTGCTGCTCGAATGCGACATCGCCGGCGCCTGCGCTGCGGCCGACCGGGCCCGCGAGATTGTCCGTCGCGACGCGTTCGCCGACGCGGGCTCCCTCACCGTGTCGGCGGGCATCGGGGTCGCGGAGATCCCCTGTGACGGCCGTGAGCTCTATGAGCTCGCTGATCGTGCCCTCTACGACGCGAAGCGGAACGGCCGCGACCGCACCTGCGTCCGGGCCCGGACGAGCGGGTTCCGCAACGACTCGGAGGATGCGCTCGACGGCGTCGGGAAGCGTCTCGGCGATTGGCCGGGGAGCGACCACGACCTCCTCGCCGGGGCGGCCGCGTGGCATGCCGAGCGCGACGAGGAGCAGCGTGCCCGCGGTGCTCGGTCAGCGCTCCCCGGCGACGTTGATCGCGACAATATGGAGCCCGCGCGCCCGTAGCGCGCTGTTCAGCCGCGGTCAGCGGTGAGCGCGGCGGCGTGCACGCGGTCGTGGACGAAGCGCAGCTTCTCGATCACCGGCTCGGGCAGGCGAAACGGATACAGGTCGTCGCGGCCCATCGAGCGGTTCACCGCGTTGAGCGCGTAGGTGAGCGGCAGCCAGTTGTCGAGCAGCTCCTCGAACGAGCGCTCGCCCGCCTGCGGCTGCGGGTTCGCCTTCAGCGAGCGGTCGGCCGCCACCGCGCGCGGCCCGGTCACCTCGACCCCGTACTCGGCGGCGGTCTGCAGGGTGTCGCGGATGTGCAGGTAGTGGGCGAAGCTCTCCGCCCAGTCCTCCCAGGGGTGCATGGTCGCGTACTCGCTCACGTAGCCCTCCGGCCAGTCCGACGGCGGGCCGTTCTCGTAGTGTCGCTCGAGCGCCTCGCCATAGTCGGCGCGCTCGTCACCGAACCGTGCCCGGCACTCCGCCCATGCCGCATCGTCGGGGATCAGCAGCGGCTGGAAGTAGTGGCCGAGCTCGTGGCGCAGATGGCCGAGCATCGTGCGGTAGGGCTCGCCGAGCTGCTGGCGGCGCGCCTCGCGCCGGGCGTCGTCGGACTCGGCGAGATCGACGGTGATGACCCCGTCGGCGTGGCCGGTGGTCACCGGTTGGGCCACGGAGGAGAGCAGGTCGAAACGCAGGGTCCCGGGGGACAGGCCGGGCAGCTTCAGTTCGAGCAGCTGGAAGACGACACGCCGCTTGGCGGCCTCGGCGTCGGCGAACTCGGCGAGGCCCGCGGCGTCGCCGTCGGCGGGTCGCGTGCGGGTGAGCTCGCACGAGCCGCACAGCGTGTCGACCGCGTCGACCATCCAGTTGCAGCGGGCGAGCTCGGCGTTCGCGCAGCGGTGCAGGTTTGCGTCTTCCCCCTCGAGCGCGACCAGCGCCAGCCGCGCGGGGACGATCCCGAGGGGGGTGTCGCAGTTCAGGCAGCGAGTGTTCTCGAAGAACACGAGGTGGCCGCAGTGGCCGCAGGCGAATGAGAGCATGGCGTGGGGTCGGGAGCGACCGTCGGATCGGCCCCCGGGGGCAGGTACCCTCGACGCCGTGTCCCAAAGCGTCCCGACGCGCCCGCGGGCCCGGTCGGGTCTCGGCCGCGCGGGTTCGGTGCTGATCGCGCCCGCCGTGACGCCGGCCGTCCTGCTGGCGCCCACGCTGCTCGGCGCCGTCCTCTGCCTGATCTCGCTCACCAGCCGCAGCCTCGGCTTCGACGAGGGGGCGACGGTGGCGATCGTGTCCCAGCACGGCGCGGCGCTGGGGCACGGGATCGCCCACGACGGGGGCAACATGTCGGGCTACTACCTGCTGATGAACGTCCTCGTGGGCTGGTTCGGGGACGGTCCGTGGGTGCTGCGTCTGCCCTCGCTGGTGTTCGCGGCGCTCACGCCGGGTCTCATCGCCGCGATCGCGCTCGCGCTGTGGGAGGACCGTCGGGCGGCGGGGATCGCCGGGGTGCTCGCCGCGGTGAGCCTCCCGCTCGTCTACTGGGGGCAGACCGCGCGTGGCTACGCCGGGATGCTGTGCTTCGCCTGTGTCGGAATGCTCGGTTTCGTGCGGTTCGTGCGCGCCGGCGAGCGCGGGGAGCGGGCGTGGCCATGGAGCCTCCTCTACGCGGTGGCGACGGCGGCGGCCGCCTACGGCGGATTCATCGTGGTGCTCATCGTGATCCCTCAGGGCCTCGCGCTGCTCGGGCGCCCGCGGCGGGTCCTCGCCGGGTTCGCCACCGCGGTCGTCGGGATGATCGTGCTGTGCGGGCCGATCGCCGTGCTCGCGGTGCGCCGCGGCTCCGGTCAGCTGTTCTGGGTCCCCCGCCCCGCGCATCAGGTCGAGACCCAGGTGATGCAGTCGCTCGCCTCCTCAGGGCTTCAGTCGACCTTCCACCGCGTGGCGAGCACCACCCCGGGCTGGGTCATCACCGGCGTCGTGGTGCTCGGGCTCATCGGCTGGTGCGTGCGGGCCGCGGCGGGGGATCGGCTCGGGGGCTTCGGCATGCGCCTGGCGCTGCTGTGGGCGCTCGTCCCCGGGCTCGTCGAGCTCGTCGGCTCGTTCGTCACCCAGCCGGTGTTCCTGCCGCGCAACGTGCTCCTGTCGGTGCCCGCGGTCGCGCTCGTGCTCGGCGTCGCGCTCGCCGACCGCCGCCTGCCGCGTTGGGCGGCGCGCGCCGGGATCGCGCTCGCGCTGCTCATCCGGGCGGCGCCGGTGGCGGCGAGCTACCGCGCCACCCCGGAGCCGTGGCGGCAGGTGACCGCGCGCGTGCTCGCGCTCGCCCGGCCCGGCGACTGCGTCACGTTCTATCCCGAGGACGCCCGCAACGCGTTCCGCTACTACGTGATCCGCGACCGCGCGGCCGCCCGGGCGCCGCGCTCGGTGCTGCCCGCCGTCGGCTGGGGCGCGCCCCGCCCGTTCGTCGCGCGCTACCCCCCGCTCGCGCCCGCCCGGCTCGCCCCCCAGCGCCCCGGCGGCGGCCGG
>CAXTTD010000126.1:7116-8448 GCA_964246945.1 uncultured Solirubrobacteraceae bacterium
GGGGGCGCCGGCGGCGCGCGCGCCTGTAGCACGCGTTCGGCCCCGGCCGCGCCGGGACCGACGGGTGGGCGAGCGTCATCCACTTCACGCTGTTCCCCGGACGCGGCGCCCGCTTCACCGCCGCAGCGCCCCCGCCAGATCACTGATACGACGTGGTGCGCCGCCGCCCGTCATCCCCGCACCGGCGCTCGCCGATCATCCACGTCCCTGTGAACCCCCTACGGGCGCAGGAGGTGGTCGTAGAACGTGAGCAGGCTGAGGCCCACCAGCAGCACCGCGTTCACCGCGATCACGAGCGGGAAGCGCTTGACCCGCACCCACCGGGCGATGAGCACGAGCATCGGGAACGCGGTGATGATGAGCCGGGGGTTGGGCGGCGTGTACTGGGAGGTGAACGCGAAATAGGTGATGCCGAGCGTCCACACGATCGCCGGAAGGCTGAGCTCCCACCGCGAGCGCCACAGCAGCCACAGCTCCCAGATCATGAGCACCGCCCCGACGGTGCCGACCACGAGGTTGAGATCGATCGTCGGGTGATCGAAATGCGAGGGGTCGAACGAGGGCGCGACCCGGTTGAACTGGTGCACGAGCGCGAACGGGTTGGTCTTCTCCCCCCAGCCGTAGTGCTGGGCGGTATAGGTCGCGAAGGGGGAACCGGTCCACGCCCACAGGAACGACAGGAACGCGACCGCGCCAGTGGCCGACATCGCCGTCGCCAGCAGGCTCATCGCGAACTCCCGCGAGCGCGGGCCGTGGACCCACAGCTCTCGCGCCGCGCACGCCGCGCACACGAGGCCGAACAGCAGCCCCACCGGTTGGACGGCGGTGCCGAGGCCCGCCATCACCCCGGCGAGCACCCAGCGTCGGCGCTCCAGCGCCCAGATGCACACGGTGGCGAGCGGCAGCAGCAGCCCCTCGGAGTAGACCATCGAGAACACCACCGAGCCGCAGAAGACGACGAACAGGACGGTCGCCCGGCGGGCGGTCGCTCGGTCCCACCAGCCCTCGGCGAGCCGGTGCACGAACACCGTGGCCACGAACCCGCCGACCCCCGAGATGAGCAGCCCGGCAAACGTCGCGGCCCACACCTGGTTGTGGGTGGTGAGGAGCTGGACGATCGGCGAGACGAGGTAGATCGCGATCGGGTACAGCGGGAAGAATCCGAGGTTGGTCTGGGTATGGGCGATCTGGCGGGGGTATCCGTGATCGGCGATCGCCCGGTACCAGAGCCCATCCCAGTTGGCGAGCTCGCTCTGCAGGGAATGGTGGGCGAAGGCGTCGAGCAGGACCGCGGCGAGCGCCTGCAGCTCGGACGCGGCATAGCCGGCGCCG
>CAXTTD010000127.1:0-5962 GCA_964246945.1 uncultured Solirubrobacteraceae bacterium
AGGATCGCGTGCGGCTCAGCGTGCTCGCGGTGGGCGAGCCGCTCGAGCTCGGTCGCCGGCAGGGTCGAGTCCGGGGTCTTCTGCGATGGGGTCATGCCGTCTCCAGGAGTCGGGCGATCCCGGCCACCGGGATCGGCAGCCAGTCGGGTCGGTTGTCGAGTTCGTACTGCAGCTCGTAGACGGCCTTCTCGAGCTCGAAGATGGAGAGCAGGTTGAGCACCGCGGACTCCCCGGCGGGCAGCAGCGCCGGGTCGATCGTGGAGAAGTACTGCTCGAGGAACGTCTGACGCGCGCGGTTCTCGAACTGTCCGGGCGCCGGCTGGCCGTACATGATCGCCACCGCCGATGTCGCGTAGGCGAACGACCGCAGCATCCCGGCGACGTCGCGCAGCGGCGAGGCCTTCTGGCGGCGCTCGAACAGCGGCCGGGCCGGCTCGCCCTCGAAATCGATGATTACCCACTCATGGGGGGGGGACCCCCCCGTGTTCCCCCCCGTGGGAGACTCGGGGAGGTGAAGGGTCTGTCCGAGGTGGTAGTCGCCGTGGGTCCGGATGGCGCGGCCGCCGACCCCGATCTGCGCGCGCTGGGAGATGTGCTCGCGCACGTCCTGACCACGGCCCATGATCGGACTCACCCGCTCGTCGTCGGGCAGGCGCGTGAACACTCGCTCGATGTCCTCGTCGATGGTGGCCACGAGCAGCGAGAGCGCCTCCCCGCTCGGCTCCTCGGGGGCGAACGCGGGGTCCCCGAAGTCGGAGGCGAGCGTGTTGTGCAGCTCGGCGGTGATCCGGCCGAGCGCGCCCAGCTCGTTGATGAACGCCGCCGGGTCCTCGCGGATCTGGGCGAGCGCGAGCTCCCAGCCGCCGGTCGCGTCGGGCAGGAAGCGCTGGGCGACCCCGAGCGTGGCGGCGAGCGAGCGCCCCTCGTACTCGTACCACCCGCGCAACGGCGCGATGTGGGGAAATTCATGGACGGTGAGGAAGCGCAGCACCTCGAGCTCGGGGTTGATCCCCGGCTCGACGCGGCGGAACACCTTCAGCACCGTCTCCTCGCCGAACACGATCGAGGAGTTGGACTGCTCGACGCCCATCGGTCGCGCCGGCTCGCCGAGTGGCAGCGGCCCGGTCATCTCGACGTGGCGGAAGCGCATGCAGCCCTCGCCGGTGTCGAGCGAGAGTCCGGCGTCCATCGCGCGCAGCAGCTGGCGGGCGAGCTCGGGGTCGGCGACCGCGTCGATCGCGACCCGCCCGTCCGCGACTTCCGCGACCGCCTCGCGCCCGGCGAGCTCGCCGACGGGCAGCGTCGAGAGCGGCAGCTGATAGAGGTCGTGGGCGCCGGTGGTGAAGCGCGCCTGCACCAGCAGCACCGCCAGTTCGGGGTTGGCGCTCACCTCGACCGCCTCCTCGATCTGCAGGGCGGCGACAGCCCGCGACTTCGACGCGTACCAGCGCTGCTCCGACAGCCAGGCTCCGAGCGCATCGGTGTCGATCGGCAGTGTTCCGTCGGTACTCGTGCTCTTGTCCATCAGATCGCCTCCTCACCCTCTTCGACCAGCTGGAACCAGTAGAAGCCACGCGGGGCGAGCGTCAGCAGATAGGACAGATCGCCGATGCGGGGGAAGCGGCTGCGACCGAACAGCTCGACCGGAGAGCGTCCGGCGTGGTCGGAGAGGTCGATCTCGACCGCCTGCGCAGAGCGCGCCAGGTTGTGCACGCACAGCACGAGGTCCTCCTCGTAGCGGCGCAGCACGGCGAAGATCCGCGGGTTGGAGGTGGTGATCGGCTCGTAGGTGCCCAGGCCGAACACCGGATGCTCCTTGCGCAGCGCGATGAAGCGGTGCATCCAGCGCAGCAGCGAGGTCGGGGTGCGCAGCTGCGCCTCGATGTTCACCGCCTGGTACCCGTACACCGGGTCCATCAGCGGCGGCGCGTAGAGCTGGGCGAAGTCCGCGCGCGAGAAGCCGCCGTTGCGGTCCTGCGTCCACTGCATCGGCGTGCGCACGCCGTCGCGGTCGCCGAGGAAGATGTTGTCGCCCATGGCGATCTCGTCGCCGTAGTAGAGGACCGGCGAGCCCGGGAGCGAGAACAGGATGGCGGTCATGAGCTCGATGTCGTCGCGGCCGTTGTCGAGCAGCGGCGCGAGGCGACGGCGGATCCCCAGGTTGATCTTCATCCGCGGGTCCTTGGCGTACTCGGTGTACATGTAGTCGCGTTCCTCGTCGGTCACCATTTCGAGGGTCAGCTCGTCGTGGTTGCGCAGGAACAGGCCCCACTGGCAGCCGGGCGGAATCGCGGGGGTGTTCTCGAGGATCTCGTAGATCGGCGTCGCCTGCTCGCGTCGCACCGCCATGAACATCCGCGGCATCACCGGGAAGTGAAAGCACATCTGACACTCGTCGTCATCCCCGAAGTACTCGACCACGTCGGCCGGCCACTGGTTGGCCTCGGCGAGCAGGACGCGATCGGAGTAGCTCGCGTCGACCTCGGCGCGCACCTTCTTGAGGAACGCGTGGGTCTCCTGGAGGTTCTCGCAGATGGTCCCCTGCCGCTCGTACAGGTAGGGCACGGCGTCGAGGCGGAAGCCGTCGAGTCCCATGTCCAGCCAGAAGCGCAGGACGCCGAGCATCGCGTCGTGGACCTCGGGGTTGTCGTAGTTGAGGTCGGGCTGGTGGGAGAAGAAGCGGTGCCAGTAGTAGGCGCCGGCGACCGGGTCGTAGGTCCAGTTGGAGGACTCGGTGTCGGTGAAGATGATGCGCGCGTCCTGGTAGCGCTCGTCGGTGTCCGACCACACGTACCAGTCGCGCTTTGGGTTGTCGGGGCTCGAACGTGACTCCTGGAACCACGGGTGATCGGAGGAGGTGTGGTTCATCACCAGGTCGGCGATGATCCGGATGCGCCGCGCGTGAGCGGCGTTGATCAGTTCCTGCACGTCGGCGACGGTGCCGTAGTCGGGGTGCACCTTGGTGAAGTCCGAGATGTCATAGCCACCGTCGCGCAACGGGGACTGGAAGAACGGCAGCAGCCAGATGCAGTCGATTCCCAGCCACTGCAGATAGTCGAGCTTCTCGGTGAGCCCGCGGAAGTCTCCGGAGCCGTCGCCGTTGCCGTCGAAGAAGCCGCGGATGTGGATCTCGTAGAAGATCGCGCGCTTGAACCACAGTGGCTCGGGCTCGAACCACGCGGTGTTCTGGGTGCCGGTGGGCTCGACGCTCGAACCGGTGCTGGGAGCGAGGCCGGGGTGCGACTCGCGGGCGAGCAGGTGGGTGAGGGTCTGGGGTCCGACGGACATCTCAGCGGGTCACCTGTTTCACGGTTGCACCGTCATCACGTGGGCCATGCGCCAGCCGGGGGCCAGGCGCACGAAGTTCGGGCCGATATGCCAGCGGTAGCTCTCCCCGGAGAGCTCGTCGTGCACGGTGAACGTCGGGGCCAGCCCGAGGCTCGCCGGGAGGGTCACCATGCCCTCCTGGGCGGTGTGGGCGTCGAGGCACACGACGCAGATGACGACATCGGAACCGGTCCGCTTCTGGTAGGCGATGAGGCCGTCGTTGCCGGTGTCGAGGAAGGTGACGTTCGAGAGCTCCTGCAGCGCGGGATGGGTATGGCGGATGGCGTTCATGCGCGCGATCATTCCGAGCAGCGGGCCGTCGAGAGCACGTTGTCTCACCTCGTACTTCTCGGAGTCGAGGTACTCCTCGGAGCCCTGAGCGACGGCGACGTTCTCGTAGTGCTCGAACCCGGAGTAGATCCCGTAGCTCGGCGAGAGCGTCGCGGCGAGCACCAGTCGGGTCTCGAACGCGGGTGGCCCGCCGGCCTGCAGGTACTCGTGCAGGATGTCCGGGGTGTTGGTGAAGAAGTTCGGCCGGAAGTACTCCTGCTCGCCGGAGTAGGCGAGCTCGGAGACGTATTCGGAGAGGTCCCAGCGCCCGTTCTTCCAAGTGAAGTAGGTGTAGGACTGAGTGAACCCGATCTTGGCCAGGTGGCGCATCACCGAGCGCTTGGTGAACGCCTCGGCGAGGAAGATGACCTCCGGATCGCGCCGGTGGACCTTGTCGATCAGCCACTCCCAGAACGCGAACGGCTTGGTGTGCGGGTTGTCGACGCGGAACACCGTGAAGCCGCTGTCCACCCACCGCAGCACCACCGCGAGCAGCGCGTCCCACAGCGCGCGCCAGTCCGGCGAGTCCCAGTTGACGTTGTAGATGTCCTGGTAGCGCTTGGGCGGATTCTCGGCGTACTTCAGCGTGCCGTCGGGCCGGCGGTGGAACCAGTCGGGATGCTCGGTGAGCCACGGATGATCCGCTGAGGCGTTGATCGCGAAGTCCAGCGCGACGTCGAGGCCGTGAGCGCGGGCGGTGGCGGTGAGCGCTCGCAGGTCCTCCTCGGTGCCGAGCTCGGGGTGGATCGCGTCGTGGCCACCGCTCGCGTCGCCGATCGCGTAGGGAGATCCGGGGTCCCCGGGACCCGCGGTGAGCGCGTTGTTGGCGCCCTTGCGATGGGTGAGGCCGATGGGATGGATCGGGGGCAGGTAGAGCACGTCGAATCCGAGCTCGGCCAGGCGTGGGATCTGCGCCTCGACCCCGGGCAAGCCCCCCCACGAGCGGGGGAACAGCTCGTACCAGGTGCTGAACCGGGCCCGCAGGCGGTCGACCTCGCAGACCAGCGCGGGCTCCAGCGTGACCCGGTCTTCTCGCGCCGCGTCGGACTCGATCGCGTCGCCCAGCGCCTCGCCGAGGGCGATCTCGTGCTTGGCGCGGTCGGGCAGCGCGGGGCCCTCGAGCTGGTCCGCCGCGGCGCCGATCCGGCTCGCGAGCGCCGAATCCTCCGCATGCGCGGCGGCGGCGCGGAGCAGCACCACCCCTTCGGAGAGCTCACCGGAGAGATCGGCCTGGGCGGCCGCGACCTTGCGCGAGAGCTCGTCGCGCCACGTGCCCCACGCGTCGGTCCACGCCTCGATCGTGTACTCCCAGCGGCCCGCGGCGTCGACCGGGAACGCGCCCGCCCAGCGCACGCCTCCGAGGTGGGCGTCGATCGCCTCGAGCTCGTGCTCGGCGAGCGTGCCGTCGGGCGCGCGGCAGCGCACGACCGCGCGCAGGCGGTCGTGACCGTCGCGGAAGATGTCAGCGGCGACATGCACGCGGTCGCCGACGCAGCGCTTGATCGGGTAGGCGCCTCCGTCGAGGGCCGGCGCGGGATACTGGATCACGATGCGCCGGGGCGGCGGATCGCTGGGGGTCGCGTCGGGATCGATCACTCCCCCGAAGGTATCCGGCCGCCCGCATGAGGTAAACAGGGCTCACGTGAACGACTCGCCAACCCCACCCCCGCCGGCCGGGGATCGGCCGCTCACCTACGGGCGCTACCTCGCCCTCGAGGAGCTCCTGGGCGCTCAACGCCCGCGCTCGGGCGAGCACGACGAGCTGCTGTTCATCGTCATCCACCAGGTCTACGAGCTGTGGTTCAAGCAGCTGCTGCACGAGGCCGCGTGGCTGCAGGTCCGCCTGGCCGAGGGTGAGACCGCGCAGGCGACCCGGGCGATCGGACGCATGCTCACCATCCTCAAGACGATCGTCGCCCAGGTCGACGTGCTCGAGACGATGCTGCCCGGCCAGTTCGCTGCCTTCCGCGGTGAGCTCGATTCCTCGAGCGGCTTTCAGTCCGCCCAGTTCCGCGAGCTCGAGGTCGTACTCGGCCGCCGTGACGAGCGCCTGCTCGCGCCCCACCCCGAGGGCACCCCCGAGCACGTCCGGCTGCGCGCGGCGATGGCCCGCCCGTCGCTGTTCGACAGCCTGCTCGTCCACCTCGCCGCGGCGGGGTATCCGGTCTCCGACGATGTGCGCGCCCGCGACCCGAGCGCGGCCCACCCGCCGAGCCCCGAGGTGCGGGCGGCGCTCGCCCCGCTCGACGCCGCCCCGGGCGCCGCGCCCGCCGGGTGCGGGCGGGGGGGCGCGGGCGCCGAGGGG
>CAXTTD010000127.1:5972-8410 GCA_964246945.1 uncultured Solirubrobacteraceae bacterium
CCGGGGCGGCACGTGGGCCGCGCCCGCCCCCCGCGCGGGCCCCCCCCCCCGCCCCCGGGGGGGCGCGGGGGGCGCGCCGCGGTTTCCGCCGCCGCGGGCGAGGACGCCGCGCTGTGCGAGCGGCTCGTCGATCTCGACGAGGGGATGATGGAGTGGCGCTACCGCCACGTGCAGATGGTGCGGCGGATGATCGGCGAGCGGCCGGGCACCGGCGGCTCGGCGGGCGTCGGCTACCTCGCCTCGACGCTGCTCACGCCGTCCTTCCCCGACCTGTGGGCCGTGCGGGGCGAGCTGTGAGCCGGCGTTCGTGACTCCCCTGGATCGCGCGAGCGGGGTGCAGCTGCACCTCACCTCGCTGCCGGGCGGGCGCCTGGGCCGGGAGGCCTACCGGTTCGTCGACTGGCTCGCCGACGCCGGCCAGAGCTGGTGGCAGGTGCTGCCGCTCGGCCCGCCCGACCGCTACCGCTCGCCCTACAAGTCGGCGTCGGCGTTCGCTGCCTGGCCGGGCTTCCTCGCCGAGCGCCGGGCGGCGGTGTCGAGCGCGGAGATCGCCGACTTCCGCGAGCGCGAATCGGTGTGGATCGGTGACTGGGAGCGCTTCGCCGGCCGCGACGCGGTCGCCGACCAGGTCCGCTTCGCCCGCGAGTGGGGGGCGCTGCGCCGCTACGCGGGCGAGCGCGGCGTGCGGATCCTCGGCGACGTCGCGATCTACGTCTCCCCGGGCGGCGCCGACCACGCCGCCCACCCGGAGCTCTTCCAGGAGGGCTGGGTGGCTGGCGCGCCCCCCGACGCGTACTCCGACCAGGGGCAGCTGTGGGGCAACCCGCTCTACGACTGGCCGGCGCTGCAGCGCCGCGGCTACCGCTGGTGGGTGCAGCGCGTCGCCCGTACGCTCGAGCTGTTCGACATGGCCCGCCTCGACCACTTCCGCGGCCTCGTCGCCTACTGGGCGGTGCCCGCCGGAGCGCGCAGCGCGGTCGGCGGTCACTGGCGACGGGGGCCAGGGGTGGGATTGTTCCGGGCGCTGCAGCGCGAGCTCGCGTCCACGCCCGCCGAGCGCCGCGCCGGCGCCGGGGCCGGCTGGACGGGGCCGCTCGGGCCGCCGCTGGTCGGCGAGGACCTCGGCGTCATCACCGAGCCGGTGGAGCGGCTGCGGCGCTCGCTGGGGCTGCCCGGGATGCTCGTCATCCAGTTCGGGATGGACCCCGGGGACCCGGCGAGTCCCCATCGCCTCGAGAACCACACCGCCGACCGGGTCGCCTACACCGCCACCCACGACCAGGACACCGTGCGCGGCTGGCTCGATTCACTTCCGGCCGTGCAGCGTCGCTTTGCGCTCGGCGAGGTCGCCCGCCATGGCTTCGCCGAGCCCCGCTCGCCGTGGTGGGGGCTGATCCGCTACACGTTCTCCTCGGTGGCCGAGCTGGCGATGGTCCAGGTGCAGGACGTGCTCGGGCGCGGCTCGGAGGCCCGCATGAACCAGCCCGGCCGGGCTGGGTCGAGCTGGCGCTGGCAGCTCGAGCGCGGCGCGCTGCCCCCGGCGCTGCGCCGGCGGTTGCGCGCCGCCCCCCGGGAGGCGGGCCGGCGCCCGGCCCGCGGGGGGCGGCTCCGCGCCCCCCCAGGACGTGATCGAGAAAGCCGGGTGGGCCGGATGAATCGCTCGCCTCACGGCGGCAACCCGGCCCCCAAGCAGTAATTCGATCGAAATGGTGTAATGAGGCGGATGTCTGGTTCCGACGACCCCGTGCAGATCATCGCCGTGCTCGGCTCGGTCACCCCGCCGGGTCGGCTGCGCCGCGCGCTCGCCGAGGGGTTGGATCGCCTGGACCCCGCTGCGGCGAGCCACCGGCTCATCGATCTCGCGGAGGTGCGGATCGCGTTCGCCGACGGCCGTCCCCCGGCCGAGCTGCCCGACGACACCGCGACGACGATCGACGCGATCGCGAGCGCCGAGGCGGTCGTGCTCGCCACTCCCGTCTACCGCGGCTCGCTCACCGGGGCGCTGAAGAACCTGCTCGACCACGTGCCGATCCCGGCGCTGCGCGACACCCCGGTGGGAATCCTCGCCATGGGCGGCTCCGCCCATCACTACCTGGGCGCCGAGCGCCACCTGCGCGACGTGCTCGCGTTCTTCGGGGCGCTCACCCTGCCGACCGCCGTCTACCTCAGCTCGCGCGACTTCGCGGACGGCGTGCCGGGCGAGCGGGCGGCCACCGAGCTCGATGCGCTCCTGAGCTCCGCCGTCGCCCTGGCCCGGGTCCGCCGTGGGGAGCCGCCGCTCGGCCCCGCCCCGCTCGCCGCCGGGTTCTGAGTCAGCTCGGCGCCGCACGCCGCCGGTGCTCGCTGTCTGGACATTGTGCGACGGCCCGCGTCTCCGCGGTGCGCGACGGCCCGCGTCTCCGCACTGCGACGGCCCGCGTCTCCGCACTGCGACGGCC
>CAXTTD010000128.1:0-8352 GCA_964246945.1 uncultured Solirubrobacteraceae bacterium
GAGCCGGGGGATCTGAGGACATGCCCGGTGGCAGCACCGCGCCCTCCCCGCGCGCGCGCCGCGCGAGCACCACCCCGACCTCGACCGTCTGCTCGACCCCGACGAGGATCTCGGCCATGACCCCTGCCGCGGGCGCCGGCACCTCGGTCTCGATCTTGTCGGTGGAGATGTCGCACAGCGTCTGGTCGGCGCTCACGCGGTCCCCGACCTCGACGCGCCAGGCGACGATCGTCCCCTCGGCCACCGACACCCCCATCTGGGGCATCGTGATGTCCACGGTGGTGGCGGGAACGGGGTCTGAAACGTCAGTAGGCGAGGAGCGCACGGCACGCCTCCTTCACGCGGTCCACGCCGGGCAGGACGGCCTGCTCGAGCGGGGGTGAGAACGGGATCGGCACGTCGGGGGAGGCGACCCGGACGACCGGGCCGTCGAGGTCCTCGAACGCCTGCTCGGCGATGAGCGCCGAGACCTGGGCGCCGGCGGCGCAGGTCATGTTGGCCTCGTCGACGATCACCACCTTCGAGCAGCGGGCGACCGCGGCGAGGATCGCGGCCTCGTCGAGCGGCACCAGCGAGCGCAGGTCGAGAACCTCGACTGAGGCGCCGTCGAGGTCCTCGGTGGCGGCGAGCGCGACGTCGACCATCGCGCCGTACGCGATGACCACCAGATCGGACCCCTCGCGCGCCACCCGAGCGGTGAACGGCGTCTCGTACACGCCCTCGGGCACCTCGCCCTTCACCCGGCGGTAGAGGTGCTTATGCTCCATGAAGCACACCGGGTTGGGGTCGTGCATCGCCGCGTGCAGCAGGCCCTTGGCATCCTCGGCGGTCGCGGGGGCGACCACCTTGATCCCCGGCGAGTGCATGAACAGCGCCTCGGGGTTCTGGGAGTGGAACGGGCCGCCGGAGAAGCCCCCGCCCGACGGCAGGCGCACGGTGATCGGCACCGCGAGGCCCTGGCGGTAGTGCATCTTGCCCGCGACGTTCACGAGCTGGTCGAAGCCGCAGGAGATGAAGTCCGAGAACTGCATCTCGCACACCGGGCGCAGCCCCACCACCGCGGCGCCGACGGCGCAGCCGATGATCGCCGACTCGGCGAGCGGGGTGTCCATCACCCGGTCGGGGCCGAACTCCTCGATCATCCCGTCGGTCACCTTGAACGCGCCGCCGAACACGCCGATGTCCTCGCCCATCACCATCACTCGCTCATCGGCGCGCATCTCGTCGCGCAGCGCCGAGGAGATCGCCTGCAGGTAGGTCATCGTCGCCATCAGCGATTCTCCCCCGTGATCGCGAAGCCGCTCCACGGGGCGCGGCCGTCGCGCAGCAGCGCGGGCTCGCCCTCGCAGAACACGCCCTCGAGCACGCCGTCGGGCGAGGGCATCGGCCCGGCGAGCGCCTCGGTGACCGCCGCGTCGAGCTCTGCCGCCACCTCGGCACGCAGTGCCTCGACGTCGACGCCGAGCGCGCCCAGGCGCTTCTCCTGGCGCTCGATCGGGTCACGCTCCCGCCACTCCTGGACCTGCTCGACCGGCACGTACTTCATGTCGTCGTGGGCGGCGTGGCCGTGCATGCGCATCGTCACCGCCTCGATCAGGGTCGGGCCCTCACCGGCCACCGCCCGCGCCCGGGCGGCCCGGGTGGCCTCGAACATCGCCTCGGCGTCGTTGCCGTCGACCGACACCCCCTGAAAGCCGTACGCGGTCGCGCGCTGCACCGGGTCGACCGCGAACTGCTTCTCGAGCGGCGTCGAGTACGCGTACTGGTTGTTCTCGAGGACGAAGATCACCGGCAGCTTCTGCACGCCGGCCCAGTTCATCGCCTCGTGGAAGTCGCCGCGCGAGGTCGAGCCGTCCCCGAACCAGGTGAGCGCGCAGCGCGCCTCGCCCCGGATCTTGAACGCCATCGCCATGCCGGTGGCGACGAGCATCATGTCGGGGAGCATCGAGACCATGCCCACGCACCCGAGGTCCTTGTCGCCGAAGTGCACGTTGCCGTCGCGCCCGGCGGTGATCCCGGCGGCGCGGCCCATGTACTGGCTGAAGATCCGGGCCGGGGTGACACCGCGGATGAGGTGGGCGGCGAGGTCGCGGTGCAGGATGCACAGGCGATCCTCGGCGGCCATCGCGAACGCGGCGCCGGCGGAGACCGCCTCCTGACCGTAGCCGTCGTAGAAGGAACCGGGGACCTTGCCCTGCCGGTAGAGGCTCATCGCGCGCTCTTCGATCCCGCGCATCTGGAGCATCGCTCGCAAGAGCTCGGCCCGGTCCTCGGGGTTGAGGTGGGCCGGCTCGCCGCCGGGTACCGGTGGGTCCGTCTTCGCCGCGGGAGCGGGCGGCACCGTGTCGGCCATCGCCATGTCGAAACGTCTCCTCGTCGCTCTGTGCCGTGTGGGATCTCCACTCCGGCCTTCGGTCACAGACGCAGCGCAGGGATCGCCTACGCACGCGTCCTGAGGGCAGGTTAGAGCGTGGGACGGCCCTCCGACTCGAGCAACGGATCCACCCGCCTACCGGGGGTCGCCGATCGTGTGCTCGATCGCCCCCAGCTGCTCGATCTCGATGCGCACGACATCGCCCGACGAGAGCAGTCCGGACTCGCCGCGCGCCACCCCGACCCCGCTCGGGGTGCCGGTGAGGATGAGGTCGCCTGGCTGCAGGGTGCACGTCTCGCCGATGAACGAGACGACCGTGGGGATGTCAAAGATCATCTCCGCCGTCGAGGCGTCCTGGCGCACCTCGCCGTTGACAAGCGTTCGCAGCCGGAGCCCCGCGGGGGAGACTCCGCTGTCGGCGGTCGTGATCCACGGGCCCCAGGGGCACGAGTCGTCGAACCCCTTGGCCCGGCTCCACTGCGACTCGGCGCGTTGGATCTCGCGCGCGCTGAGATCGTTGGCGATCGCGTACCCCGCGACCTCGCCACCGGCGCCCATCACAACCGCCAGCTCGCCCTCGTAGTCGAGCTGGCGGATCACCGCCGGGGGGTGGACCACGCCGCCCGGGTGAGTCGAGCTGCTGTCGGGCTTCAGGAAGATCAGCGGCGCCGGCGGCCGGTCGGACCCGGTCTCCGTGAGATGGTCCTGGTAGTTGAGCCCGACGCAGAAGATGATCCGCGGTCGGGCGATCGGCGCCAGCAGGGTGACCTCCTCGAGCGGCCACGAGTCGCCGGCGGCCGGCGCGCGGTCGGAGGAGGTGAGCCGGTCGATGACGTGGGTGCCGTCATCGAAGGACACCGCTCGTCCGTCGCGGATCTCGCCCTCGAGCTCGGTCGCGGCGTCCGAATGGGTGAAGCGGGCCAGGAGCATGCGGGCAGCTGCCTTTCGTCGAGGTGGGGTCCGGCGGCGCGCGGAGCGCCGTCCGGCGAGCGTAGACTGGACCAATGGACCTGTCGTGGCTGGTCCGGGCGAGATGGCGCCTCGTCGGCGCGTGGATGTGGCCCGCGTTCGTCGTGCTCGCGGTCACCGATGGGCTCATCGGCCATGCGCTGCCGCTCGGCGGGGACTCCCAGAGCGTCGTCGGTGGGTTCCTGCTGGGGCTCATCCTCAACCTGGTCGCGGTCGCGGTCGTCGCGCTGCCGCTGGGGGCGTTGCTGCGCCGTCGCCGGCGCGACCTGCCGCCGGCCATCGCCCGCAACTATGCGGGCTCAGTCGGGATCGTGGTGGTCACCCTCGGCCTGCTCGCGATCGGCCTCGCCCACCGCTCCTCGATTGCGTCCGACCGGGCGACGATGCGCGATGCCGACGTCCGGGCCGGCGCCTACATCGGCGACCACGCGCCGGCGCAGTTCCGCGGCGACGCCGATGAGCTCACCACGGTGGTGATCCAGCAGGGCATGCTCTACCGCGCGTGCGCCGGAAACCCCACGGGCACCCGCGAGTACTGCGTGATGGTCAACGAGCACCTGCCGGCCGCGCGCTCGGTGGTGCCCGCCGGCTCGGAGACCAATCAGACGCTCGCGCGGGGCATGAACTGAGCTGGGGGCCAGCGTTCGTGCCGGCGGCGGGCACTTCTGGACACGCGTCCCCGGCGCAGCGACGGGGGGGCAGACAAGCCCACTCCGTCCGGCCCCGCGCGGCCACGGCGGACAGCGTCCTCGGAGTTCCGGATCGCGTCCGCGACCTCATGGCTCCTGCGCTCCGCCGTCCTCGTTCCCGCTCGTTCAATCACGTCGGAACGGAGGCGGCGAGCGCAGCGGCTGACTGACCGTATGCCACCCCGCAGGCTCGCGGACATCGGGCGGACGCGTCAGGCGGCGAGCCGGTCGAGCGCCAGCGGTAGCAGGCCGCGGCGCACGGCACGCGGCAGCGGTGCGCGGTGGAGGCGCGGGACCCCGGCGATGTGCTCGGTGAGCGCATGCTCGCGCGCGACGATGCGCTCGACGGCGAGCAGCGCGAGAGGCGCATCACGCATGAGCGCGGAGCGGCACAGTTCGGTCATCGCCTCGGCGTGGCTGAGGGCCGGTGTGCACCGCGCGGTGAGCTCCGCCCACCGGCGGGCGACGAGCACCACCTGGGCTGGGCGCGACGGGGTGAAATCCCTCTGTGAGGGCGGGCGCTCGGTGCAGATCGTGACCAGCAGGGCGTCCGGGACGGCCGCGAACGGGTGGGTCGGCGTGCGGGGCAGCGGCCGCCGGTGAACCAGCGCGTCGACCACGTGCACGCTCATGATCCCCGAAGTTGGGGTACTCGCCCTCACGGGGACCCGCCCGGTCCCGGCGCGGCGGATAAGTTCGGGTTGCGGGGTCCCGGCGGATGCGAAACCGCACACGGCAATCCGGCGCGTTAACCCCGGGGGGAGAGGTCGTTCGCGTCCGCCTGCTGCCGCCGCGCGAACGGGTGTCGCGCGAGCACGCGCGAGACCGTGGGCGCCTCAGCCCCGCACCGGCGGGCGCATCGACCGGTAGACGAACTCATCGGTGTGCGCGGAGTCGCGCATCGCGACGACCTGCTCGTGATGGGGCGAGAACTGGCACACCGGGTCGGTGGCCGCGGCGTCGCCAGCGAGCCGCAGGGCCTGACAGCGACAGCCGCCGAAGTCGACCTCCTGGTGGCCCAGCGGGCACGAGCGGCAGGGCTCCTGCATCCAGTCGGTGCCGCGGTACCGGTTGAACGCGTCGGACTGGTTCCAGATCCACTGCAGCGAGCGCTCGGCGACGTTGTCGAACTCGAGGCCGGGGATCGTCGTCGCCGCCTGGCAGGGCAGCACGTCCCCGGTGGGGGCGATCACCATCGCGGTGCGGCCCCAGCCACCCATGCACGGCTTCGGCAGGTCCTCGTAGATGTCGGGTAGCACCCAGAGGACGTCGACGCGGGGCCCGACGCGCTCGCGGAAGCGCGTCACCGCGGCCTCGCCCCGGTGCAGCTGCTCGGCGGTCGGCATCAGCGCCTGCTGGTTGACCGTCGCCCAGCCGTAGTACTGCGTGTTGGCGAGCTCCAGCCGCTGGGCGCCGAGCTCGAGCGCGAGCTCGAGCACTTCCTCGATGCGGTCCAGGTTCTGGCGATGCAGAACGCAGTTGAGCGAGAGCGGGAGGCCGAGCTCCCTGACCAGGCGCGCCGCGGAGAGCTTCTTCTCGAAGGAGCGGTTGTGGGCGATGCGGTCGTTCTCCGCCGCGTCCGGGCTCTGAATCGAGATCTGCACGTGGTCGAGGCCGGCGGCGGCGAGCGCCTCGCCGCGCTCGCGGGTGAACAGCGTCCCGGCGGTGATCAGCGACGAGTACAGGCCGGCATCGCGGGCGGCCGCACACAGCTCGGGCAGGTCGCGGCGCAGCATCGGCTCCCCGCCGGTGAGCGCGAGCTGGAGCACCCCGAGCGCGCGGGCCTCTCCGAAGGCGCGGACCCAGTGCTCGGTGGCGAGCTCTGAGCGGTAGGCGCCGATGTCGAGCGGGTTGGAGCAGTAGGGGCAGTGCAGCGGGCACTGGTAGGAGAGCTCGGCGATCAGCGTCGAGGGCCGAGGCGGGTTCTCAGGCGACCCCATCGATCACCAGCCCCCGGTCGGTCATCGCGTCCAGCAGCTCGGCGACGTCACCGCTCACGTCGGCGCCCCCGTAGCTCTCCGACAGCGCGCCCGCGATCTCCTCCAGCGAGCGCTCCCCGTCGCACAGCTCGAGCACCGCGAACGCCGTCGGGTTCAGGCGCACCGCGCCCTCGGGGATGAGCAGCAGATGCTCCTCGCGCACCTCGTCGTAGCGCAGCCGTGCGCCGGTGATCAGACGCGGGTGGGTCACGTTTCGGGTCCGGGGGGCTGGGACTCGCCGCGCTCGATCGCGTCGAGCTGCGCCCACAGCAGCTCGGTCTTGAAGCGCAATGCGGCGATCGCGGCGAGCTGGCGCTCGCGCGTCAGGCACCGCTCCACGGTGAGGTCGAGCGCGTAACGGGCGTCCCGCGGGGCCTTCTCGAGGCGGGTGCGGAAGTACTCGAGGCCCGCCGGGTCGATCCACGCGTAGTGGCGCTCCAGCGCCTCCAGGCGGACCTTGATCGCGGCCGGTCCGAACAGCTCGGTGAGCGACGAGGCGACCGCCTCGATCCACGGCCGGGTGCGCGCGAAGCTCACGTACGCGTCGACCGCGTAGCGCACCGGCGGCAGCACCGAGCGCTCGGACTGAAGCTCCTCCCGCGACACGCCGAGCGCCTCCCCGAGCGCGAGCCACGACTCGATGCCCCCTTCCGACTCGGCGGTCCCGTCGTGGTCGACGATCCGCTGGATCCACTCGCGGCGGATCTCGACCTCCGGGCAGTTAGACATGATCGCCGCGTCCTTGAGCGGGATCGACTTCTGGTAGTAGAAGCGGTTGATCACCCAGCGCTGGAGCTCCTCGCGGGTGAGCTCCCCGGCATCCATGCGCCGGTGAAACGGGTGCAGGTTGTGGTAACGCGTGCCCTGGGCGCGCAGCTCGGCGACGAACGTGTCGGCGTCGACCGGGGCGTCGGTGACGGCGGCCTCGGTCATAGCGTGAACTCCTGACCGTCGCTGCCGATCGCCACGCCGGCGGCGAGCACCTCGGCGCGCTCGGGCGAGTCCTCGAGCAGGATCGGGTTGGTGTTGTTGATGTGGACGAGCACCGTGCGGGGGCGCTCGAGCGCGGCGAGTGCGACGAGGGTCCCGTCGGGCCCCGACAGCGGGACGTGACCCATGTCGGCGGCGGTGCGGGTCGAGATCCCGAGCCGCGCGAGCTCGTCATCGCGCCAGAACGTGCCGTCGACGAGCGCGAGGTCGCTTGAGCCGAGACGATCGAGCACGTCGGCGTTGCGCCGGGCGACCCCCGGGACGTAGGTGATTACGGCGCCCCCGCGGCGGTCGCGGAAGCGCAGGCCGCTCGCCTCGATCGGGTCCGCGGGGTCGGCGTAGAGCGGCGGGTCGCCGCCGACCGCGAACCGCGACACCGCGAGGCTCGAGCCCTCGAGGGCCAACTCCTCGTCGGCCTCGAGCGTCTGCCATATGACGCCGCTGTAGCGACTCAGCATCTCGAGCACCGGGAAGCCTTTGCGCAGGGCGCGCTCCACAGCAGCGGCGCCGTAGATCCGCAGCGGCGAAGTGGACTCGCGCAGCAGCAGCAGGCCGGCGGTGTGGTCGATCTCGGCGTCGGTGAGCAGCACACCGGCCACCGGCGGACTGCGGACGTCGCCGGTGTCGAGCTCAAGGGTCGCGAGCTGCTCGCGCGCATCGGGTGACGCGTTGACGAGGAACCACGGTCCATCGTCGCCCCGGACAGCGATCGAGGATTGGGTGCGGGGAAACGCCCGCACGCCTCCGCGCGCTGCCTCGCACGTTGGGCAGCGACAGTTCCACTGGGGGAAACCGCCGCCGGCGGCAGAGCCGAGAATGCGAGCGCGCACGCGGCGGAGGTGCGAAGCGCGGCCCGGGGCGGACGCCACCGGGACCGCGCAGCCGTCAGATTCCTACCGCTGGTGGAGGTAGGACGTGACCTCTGAGCAGAGATCCACTACTTCGAACTTCGGCTTTACCCATGCCATGATCGGTCTCCTCCTGATCGACTACTGGAGATTGTCAGTCTAGTGCATGTCTACCTCCACTCGACGCTCGTCTACCGGACCAGGTGCGCGCCCGCGCGATGCGCGTCGAGCTGACCGCCGCCGACCCGCGAGAGCTCGGCGCCGACCTCGTCGCGGTCGCGCCCGGACCGCGGGCGGTCGCGCTCGGGGGGCCCGAGCGGGCGCTCGCCGACGCCGATCCGGTCGCGCTCGTCTACCCGAGCTCAGCGGCGGATTCGAGGCTCGCGGTCGTCGTCGCGGGGCCTGGCGTGGAGGCCGCCCGCACGGCGGCGGCGCGCGCGGTGCGTGCCTGCCGCGAGGGCGGGATGGTGGCGTGGGCGCTCGATGACCCCGACGCCGAGGGC
>CAXTTD010000129.1:0-8338 GCA_964246945.1 uncultured Solirubrobacteraceae bacterium
GCGGCGTGGTCCGCACGGCGGCGGCGCCGCGAGCTCGATGTCGGTCGCGCGATCACGCTCACCTTTCCTAACGCTCTCATCGTCTCTCGGTTTCGCGCCGTGAGCCCGATCTCCCGTTCGCTAACCCGTTCTTAACCTCGCGAGCGGTCATCCCGGGGACCAGTCGACCGGAGCCGCTCCGGGGAACGGCGTGCGACAATCCTCGCCGTATGGACCCGAGTCGCAAGCGCGCGATCCGTCTCACGGTCGCCCTCACCGCTGCGGTGCTGCTGGCGACCGCCCTCATCTACACGAGTTTCTCGGCCGGCCGCGACGAGGTGACCGCCTCCGAGCTCATGCACAAGGCCAAGCCCGGGACGACCTACATCCTCGCCGGCACGGTGCTCGACGGCTCGGTGCACCGCACCAACAGCTCACTCACCTTCCGCATCCGCGACCCCAAGCTCCACGTCTCGGTGCCGGTGCACTACACGGGGGAGATCCCGGACCCGTTCGCTGAGGGCCGCGCGGTCCTCGTCGACGTGAAGGAAGGCAGGTCGCCGACCTCCACCTACGTCGGCGAGGCGAACACGCTCACCACGAAGTGCCCGTCCAAGTACAAGGCCGCCGCCGGCTCCTACTGAGGCTCGGGGAGCTGATCTAGATGGCCGCCGTCGGACGCCTGCTGCTGTTCCTCGGGTTCGTCTGCGCGGTGTACGGGTTCGCCGCGTCGGTGTACGGCGGCCGGCGCCGTGACGAGGCGTGGGTGCACTCCGGCCGGCGCGCGATGTACTCGCTGGGGATCATCGCGGTGGTCGCGTTCGTGATCCTCGACATTGCGTTCATCCGCTCGGACTTCACGTACAACATCGTCGCCGAGGGCTCCTCGACGACGACCCCGTTCTTCTACCGGGCGGCGGCGATCTGGGCCACCCAGCAGGGGTCGCTGCTGCTGTGGGTGATGCTGTTCAGCGGCTGGGCGAGCCTCGCGCTGTTCCTCACCCGGCGCAAGGTCCGCGAGGTCGTGCCGTGGGCCCAGGCCTCGCTGTTCGTGCTCGTCGGCTTCTTCCTCGCCCTCAACACGTTCTTCGCCAACCCGTTCGCGACGAGCTCACCGGCGCCGGTGCAGGGCGCGGGTCTCGACCCACTGTTGCGCCACACGACGATGATGATCCACCCCCCGATGCTCTACTCGGGGTACACGCTGATGCTGATCCCGTTCTGCTTTGCGATCGGGGCGCTCATCTCCGGGCGGCTGAACAGCGAGTGGATCGCGGTGACCCGTCGCTTCGCGCTCGGAGCGTGGCTGTTCCTCGGGATCGGGATCATCCTCGGGGCCCGCTGGTCCTACACCGAGCTCGGCTGGGGCGGCTTCTGGGGCTGGGACCCGGTGGAGAACGCGGCGCTCATGCCGTGGCTGGTGGCCACCGCGTACATCCACTCGATCATGATCCAGGAGAAGCGGGGCCTGTTGAGGGCGTGGAACGTCTCCCTGGTCCTGCTCGCCGGGGTGATGACGATGGTCGGCGACTTCCTGGTGCGCTCGGGAGTCCTGTCCTCAATTCACGCCTTCGTCCCCGATCCGACGCTCGACATCGCGTTCGTGGCGATCCTCGCGGTGATGGTGCTCGGCTCCATCGGGCTCGTGCTGTGGCGGCGAGAGAGCCTGCGCTCGAACGTCACGATCGACTCGGTGTTCAGCCGCGAGGCGGTGTTCGTCGCCCAGAACATGGTGCTCGTCGCGCTCACCCTGGTCATCTTCTGGGTGACGTTCTTCCCGCTCATCTCCCAGGCGCTCACCGGCAACGAGATCAACGTCGGCCAGGCGGCGTTCCTGCCGTTCGTCGATCCGCTGGCGATCGCCATCGTCGCCCTCGCCGGGATCGGCCCGATCATCCCGTGGCGGCGGATGACCCCCGCGAAGCTCCGCCGCGGCTTCGCCTTCCCGGTGGCTGCCGGCCTGGCCACGCTCGGGCTCCTGCTGGCGCTCACCGACGCCGGCACCCACCCGGAGTCGCTCGCCATGTTCTGCGCCGCCGCGTTCGTGGTGGGCAGCGTTCTGCAGGAGTACGTCCGCGGGGTGCGGGCTCGCTCGAAGATGACCCGCGAGGCGCCACCGCTCTCACTCGTCCAGCTCGTGCGCCGCAACCGCCGGCGCTACGGCGGCTACATCGTGCACCTCGGGGTGGCGATCGCGCTCGTCGGCGTCGCCGCCTCCACGAGCTTCCAGCACCAGCGCCGCGCGACGCTCTCGCCCGGGCAGAGCGTGCACGCCGACGGCTACACCTACACCTACGTGCGCCCGGTCGCCTCCGCGAGCGCCCAGGATCTCGGCTTCGGCGCGATCATCCGCGTGACCCGCGGTGGTCACCGGGTGACCACCCTGCGCACCACGGAGTTCGTGTACCCCTCGCAGACCTCCACGGCGCCGATCGGGCGATTCTTCGACACCAACCAGGGGGCGTCAGTGGAGAGCCGCGTCGGGCTCGATGCCGGCCTCACTCACGACATCTGGGTCGACGTGGCGGCGAACACCAACCCGCTCAACGGGCTCATCAATCGCGGCGACGCACTGTTCTCGCGCGAGCTGGCCGCGATCGGGAAGCTGCCCGCGTCCCGCCGCACGTTCGAGCTCAACCAGGTCTACGCGCTCCGCGACCGACTCGTCAGCGAGCTCACCAGCCGCTGGGTCACCCATCCGTGGAAGACCCAGTTCCAGATCGAGGTCTCACCGCTCGTCAGCTGGCTGTGGCTGGGCGCGATCATCGCCGCGCTCGGCGGCCTCATCGCGATGTGGCCGGTGCCGCGCCGCCCGCGCCGCGACGTCGTCCGACCCGGCTCGGGCGGATCGGCGCGCGAGCTGGACGCCGCCCGCGCGGGCGCCGTGCGCGACCATGAGCTCGCGGGCGCCGGGGAACTCGTCGCGCGCATGGAGCGCCCATGGCCGGCTACCTGATCGTCCTCGTCGTCCTCGCGGTCGTGTTCACGCTCATCACCGGTCCGCTGCGCGCGCTGCGCCACGACCGCAGCGACGTCGGGGTGACGGTCGCCGACCTGCAGGCCGCCCGCGATGCCAAGTACCAGGAGATCCGCGACGCCGAGATGGACCTGCGCACCGGCAAGCTCTCGGTGGACGACCACCAGGCGATCGACGTGACGCTGCGGACGGAGGCGATCGAGATCCTGCGCCGGCTCGATGACGCGGAGGCGGCCGACGAGGCGCCGGACGATGACCCCGATCGCCTGCCCACCGGGGTATCCTCGCGACCATGACCATCGTCCTCGACTTCGTCCAGGTCGTGCTGTGCGTGGGCCTCATTTTCCTCATCCTCATGCACTCGGGCAAGGACTCGGGGCTCTCGGGGGCGTTCGGCGTCGGCTCCGGATCGGGCCCGCTCGGCGGCGGCTCGCTGGTGGAGCGCAACCTCAACCGCTGGACGGTTGGGTTCGCGGTGCTGTTCGTGGTCAACACCATCGTGTTGATCAAGATCTCCTGACGGTGCGGCGCGCGCGCCCGGCACGCGCACCCATTACTGTGTCCTCGCGGTGATCACCGAGCGCACGCAGGTCGCGATCGTCGGAGCCGGCCCCGCCGGGCTGCTGCTCGGGCGCCTGCTGCAGCGCGCCGGGGTGCAGACGGTGATCCTCGAGGCGCGCGACCGTGACTACGTCGAGGCCCGGGTCCGGGCCGGGGTGCTCGAGCAGTCGACGGTCGACGTGCTGCACGAGGTCGGCCTCGGTGAGCGACTCGCGCGCGAGGGACTGCGCCA
The DNA here is from genome assembly GCA_964246945.1 of uncultured Solirubrobacteraceae bacterium. GTDB lineage: Bacteria > Actinomycetota > Thermoleophilia > Solirubrobacterales > Solirubrobacteraceae > Palsa-465. The sequence goes on from CAXTTD010000129.1 coordinate 3,750, forward strand.
CGGCGGCATCCACCTCGCCTTCGACGGCGCGCGCCATCACATCCCGATGGACGAGCTCACCGGCGGGCGGGCGGTCACCGTGTACGGCCAGACCGAGGTGGTGCGCGACCTGGTCGCCGCGCGTGTGGCCGACGGCGAGCCGCTCGTGTTCGACGCGAGCGAGGTCTCGATCCACGGGTTCGAGGACGGCCCCGGATCGCCCGTGGTTCGCTACCGCCATAACGGCGCCGAGCACGAGCTCCACGCCGACCTGATCGCCGGCTGCGACGGATTCCACGGCGTCTGCCGCGCCGCCGTCGCCCCCGCGACCACCGTCTGGGAGCGCGAGTACGGGTTCGCGTGGCTCGGGATCCTCGTCGACGCCCCGCCGGCGACCGAGGAGCTCATCTACGCCCGCCACCCGCAGGGGTTCGCGCTCTACAGCATGCGATCGCCGTCGGTGAGCCGGCTCTACATCCAGGTCGATCCGAGCGAGAAGATCGCGGACTGGTCGGAGGACCGGATCTGGTCGGAGTTGCGGGCGCGGCTGACCACCGAGGACGGCATCGCGCCGAACGAGGGGCGGGTGAGCGAGAAGGCGATCACCCCGATGCGGAGCTTCGTGGCCGCCCCGATGCGCCACGGTCGCCTGTTCCTCGCCGGCGACGCCGCCCACATCGTGCCGCCGACCGGCGCCAAGGGACTCAACCTGGCAGTCGCCGACGTCACCGTGCTGGCCGACGCGATCGCCGCCCATTACGACGCCGCGGACGATGCGGGGCTCGCGGGCTACTCCGATCGCTGCCTGGCCCGGGTGTGGCGAGCCCAGCACTTCTCATGGTGGATGACCACGATGCTGCACAACGATCCCTCCGGGGACGCCTACGGTGAGCAGCTGGCGCTCGCCCAGCTGCGCGAGGTTGTCGCCTCGCGCGCTCAGGCGACCGCCCTCGCTGAGAACTACGTCGGCCGACCGCTCGCCGGTGCCCGCCGCGGTGCCGATCCCGTCGCCCTCGGGGTGGCCGGTGGCTGACATCACGCCGCTGGCCGCGGCGGTCGCCGAGCTCGTCCACGACGGCGACGCGCTCGCCCTGGAGGGCTTCACTCACCTGATCCCGTTCGCCGCCGGCCACGAGGTCCTGCGCCAGGGCCGTACCGAGCTTGAGCTGATCCGCATGACCCCCGACATCCTGTATGACCAGATGATCGGGATGGGCGCCGCCCGGCGGCTCGTGTTCTCCTACGGCGGCAATCCGGGCGTCGGGTCGCTGCACCGCTTTCGCGACGCGATCGAGCACGACTGGCCGCGGGCGATCTCCCTGGAGGAGCACAGCCACGCCGGGATGGCCAACCGCTACGCCGCCGGCGCGGCGCGGCTGCCGTTCGCGGTGATGCGCGGCTACGCAGGCACCGACCTCGCCGCGCTCACCAACGTGAAGTCGATCGAGTGCCCGTTCACCGGCGAGCGGCTCGCCGCGGTGCCGGCGCTGCGTCCCGACGTCGCGATCGTCCACGCCCAGGAGGCCGACCGGGAGGGCAACGTGCAGCTATGGGGGATCCCCGGCGTACAGAAGGAGGCGGTGCTGTGCGCCGACCGGGCGCTGGTCACCGTCGAACGGATCGTGGAGGAGCTCACACCGACGCCCGGCGGAGTGGTCATCCCCGGCTGGGTGATCGACGCCGTGGCGCTCGCCCCCGGCGGCTCGCAACCCTCCTACGCCGACGGGATCACCGAGCGCGACAACGACTTCTACCGTATGTGGGACCGGTTGAGCCGCGACCGCGAGGAGTTCACCGCGTGGATGGAGGAGCATGTGTTACAGGCGAGGCACACGACGACATGAGCGCCACCGGAACCGAGGCGAGCACGAGCGAGCTGCAGACGATCGTCGCCGCGCGCCTGCTCACCGAGGCCCGCTCGGTGTTCATCGGCGTCGGGCGGCCGAGCACCGCGGCGCTGCTCGCACGGATGGTCCACAACCCGAAGCTGGTGCTCGTCTACGAATCGGGGACGATCGGCGCCAAGCCGTTCCACATCCCGCTGTCGATCGGCGACGGCGAGCTCGCCCAGACCGCTGATGCGGTCGTCTCGGTGCCCGAGATGTTCAACTACTGGATCGGTGCCGGCCGGGTCGAGGTGGCGTTCCTCGGCGCCGCCCAGGTCGACCGCCACGGCAACCTCAACTCGACGGTGATCGGCGATTACGCGCACCCGCGTACCCGACTGCCGGGCGCCGGCGGCGCGCCGGAGATCGCCGGCTTCTGCCGCGAGGTGGTGGTGATCGCCCCACACTCTCCGCGGACGTTCGTCGAGCGCCTGGACTTTCGCACCACGGTCGGGTTCGGCGACCGCGCGGGTGATCGCGAGCGCCTCGGCTTCACCGGCGCCGGACCGACGGCGGTCGTCACCGACCTCGGCGTGCTCCGACCCGAGGCGGACGGGGCCGGCCCCGCGCACCGCGGTGAGCTCACGCTCACCCAGATTCACCCCGGCGTGGAGCTCGATCAGGTGCGCGACGCGACCGGCTGGGAGCTGCGGGTCGCCCCCCAGCCCGTGATCACCCCGGCCGCGAGCGCCGAGGAGCTCGCCGCGCTGCGTGAACTGCTGAGCCGATGAGGAGAGATCCATGACCATGGAGCAGACCGAGCCTCGCAGGATCTACTCGCCGGTGGACGACACCCCCGAGGTGTACCGGCGTGAGCCGCCGGGCGCTCATCCGCCGCTCGACTACGAGCCCTACAAGTCGACCGCGCTGCGCCATCCCACCCAGCCGCTCGTCTACCTGCCGCACACGCTCGGCGAGATCACCGGCCCGGCGCTCGCCGAGCGGCTGCCGATGACCCCCGGGGATGCCGATCTCACCCGTCAGCACGCCGGCGAGCCGATCGGCGAGCGGATCATCGTCGCCGGCCACGTCTACGACACCGAGGGCAAGCCGCTGCGCGACACCCTGGTCGAGGTGTGGCAGGCGAACGCCTGCGGACGCTACCGGCACAAGTGGGACCGTTACGAGGCGCCGCTGGATCCCAACTTCTCCGGCGCGGGCCGCTGCCTCACCGACGACGCGGGTCGCTTCCACTTCACCACGATCAAGCCCGGGCCGTACCCGTGGGGCAACCACTACAACGCGTGGCGCCCGGCCCACATCCATTTCTCGCTGATGGGCCGGGCGTTCGCCCAGCGGCTGGTCACGCAGATGTACTTCCCCGGCGACCCGTTCTTCCCGTATGACCCGATCTTCAATTCGGTGGCCGACCCGCAGGTCCGGGAGCGGATGATCTCGACGTTCTCGATCCAGCACACCCAGCCCGACTGGGCGCAGTGCTTCGAATGGGACATCTACCTGCGCGGGCCGGCGGCCACCGTGTTCGAGGCGGAGCGGTGAACTTCACCCTCACCCCCTCCCAGACGGTCGGCCCCTACTTCGCGATTGGCCTGCCCTGGGCGGAGGGTCCGCAGGCGGTGTCGCCCGGTACCCCGGGGGCGTTCGCGATCCGGGGCACGGTCTTCGACGGGGCGGGCGCGGTCGTCCCCGACCACCTGATCGAGACCTGGCAGGCCGACCCCGAGGGTCGCTTCGCCGACCTGCACGGCCACGGGGGACCCTCGGTGCTTTCCGGCTTCTCCGGCTTCGCGCGCTTCGGGACCGAGGACGGCGACGGCAGCTACGAGCTCACCACGGTGAAGCCCGGCCGGGTTCCCGATCGCGCGGGCGTCCTGCAGGCGCCCCATCTCGCGGTGACGTTGATGGCCCGCGGGATGCTGAACCGGGTCGTCACCCGGATCTACTTCGCCGACGAGCCGCAGGCCAACGCCGAGGATCCGATCCTCGCCCGGGTGCCCGCCACCCGCCGCGAGACGCTGCTCGCGCAGTCCGATGACGACGGCGGCTACCGCTTCGACATCCGTCTGCAGGGCCCCGGCGAGACGGTCTTCTTCGCGGTCTGAGCGCGCTGTGTTCGCCGGGATCTACGCGCGTGGCGCAGTGCCCGCCGCGCTCACCGACACCGCGTGGCTGCAGGCGATGCTCGACGTCGAGGCGGCGCTCGCTCGGGGTCTGGCGGCGCTGGGGGAGATCCCCGCCGCCGCCGCGCGGGAGATCGCCGGAGCGTGCCGGGCCGAGCGCTTTGACGCGGTGGCGCTCGAGGCGCGCAGTGCGGAGAACGCCACCCCGGTGATCGGGCTCGTCGCCGCCCTGCGCGACGCCGTCTCGCCGCAGGCCCGGGATCACGTCCACGCTGGGGCGACAAGCCAGGACATCGTCGACACCGCGCTGATGCTGCTCACTCGCCGGGCGCTCGATCCGCTGCTCGCCGACCTCGACGGCGCCGCAGGCGCGGCGGCGCGGCTCGCCGTCGCGCACCGGTCCACCCCGATGATCGCGCGCACGCTGCTGCAGCCGGCGCTGCCCACGAGCTTCGGACTGCACGCCGCCGGCTGGCTCGACGGCCTCGAGCAGGCCCGCATCCACCTGCACCACGTGCGTGACGCCGAGCTCGCGGTGCAGATGGGCGGCCCGGTGGGCGGACGTCCCCCGGCGCTCGCGGCCGCGCTCGCCGCCGAGCTCGGGCTCGCCGCGCCGGCGCGCGGGTGGGGGAGGCTCCGGGTG
>CAXTTD010000130.1:0-8333 GCA_964246945.1 uncultured Solirubrobacteraceae bacterium
GCAACAATGCGGCCGCGTCGCGATCCTCTTGCGCAAGCGCGCGGCCGGGCTCGACCTCGCGCTTGATCTCGCGGCGCGCGACTCGGCGACGCTCGGCGGTCTCGTCGCCTGCGACGCCGGGGGTCTACGTGCGCTGCGCCACGGCACCGCCCGCCGCCAGCTCGCGGGTCTGGAGGCGGTGCTCGCCGACGGGTCGGTGCTGCGCTGTCGCATGGACGGCCTGCTCAAGGACACCGCCGGGTACGACCTCGGCGGTCTGCTGGCGGGCAGCGAGGGCACGCTCGCGGTGATCACCGCGGTGCGCTGGTCGCTCGCCCCCCCTCGCCACCCGCGGGCGCGCGCGCGAGTCCGGCTCCCCCGCGGGGCCGGCCCCGTCCGGGTCGGGCCGCCCGCTCGCGCGCGGCGGGCTCCCGAGCGTCGCGGACGCGGTCGGGCTCGTGCGGACCCTGCGCCCGCGGCTGCCCTCGCTCGAGGTGTGCGAGCTGATGCTGCGCGACGGGATCGAGCTCGTGCTGGCGCACCTCGACGCGCCCGCGCCGCTGGCGCCGGCGCCGGTGAGCGTGCTGCTCGAGTGCGCGAGCGCCGCCGGGGATCCGCTCGGTGAGCTCGCCGTCGCGCTCGAGGACGCCGGCCTCGCCGAGCGCGCGGTGAGCGCCGCCGACGCTGCGGGCCGCGAGCGGCTTGAGGCGATCCGCGAGCGCCACGCCGAGGCGATCGCCGCCCACGGCGTGCCGGTGAAATTCGACGTGGGGGTGCCGCTCGACGCCCTCGCCGGGTTCGCCGAGCGTGTCCCGCACACCGTGGAGCGCGTCTCCCCGGGCGCGCGCACGATCGTGTTCGGCCACCTCGGCGACGGCAACCTGCACGTGAACGTGCTCCCCGCCGACCTCCGGGCGCCGCTCGACGCGCTCGAGGACGCGGTGCTCGAGCTGGTCGCCGGATGCGGGGGCACCGTGAGCGCCGAGCACGGGATCGGCGTGCACAAGACCCGCCACCTCGCGCTCACCCGCTCTGCGGCCGAGATCGCGGTGATGCGGGCGATCAAGCAGGCGCTCGACCCGGCGGGCACTCTCAACCCGGGAGTCGCCTTGCCGCCTTGACCGTGACTCCCGAGCGTCCGACCCCTCAACCCCCAGCCGCAGCCTGACCGCCTTCCCACCTCCGGCCGCGGACCGCGGGTCAGGCGAGCAGCTCGCGCCGGTTGCCCCACGGGTCGGCGGTGAAGCACCGGGCGACCACGCCGGGCAGCGGCGCGTCCCACCCCACGGGCGCCCCCGCCGCCGCCAGTCGCCCCGCGAGCGTCCGCAGCGCCGCCTCGTCGCGCGCCCGCAGCGCCGGATGGGCCTTCTCGGCGGCTCGGAACCCCTCGCCCGCCACCCCGACGTGCAGCGCCTGTCCGGAGCCGAGCGCGAACCACGCTCCGCCGCGCTCGCGCAGCGCCGCCGGCTTCTCCACCTCGAGGAGACCAAGCAGCTCGCCGTAGAACACCCGGGCCGCCGCCTCGCAGTTCGGCGGCGCCGCCACCTGGACGTGGTCGAGCGCCAGCGGGCCGACGGCCGGACGGGTGGGTCCGACTCTCCGGTACGGTTCCGCGGCCATGCCCGCTGTGTCCGCTCCGTCTCTCACGCCCGTCGAGATTAGGGCCGTCCGCGGTCCGCGCGCGCTGAAACGGTTCATCGACCTGCCGTACCGCCTGCACGCGGGCACGGTGTGGATCCCGCCGGTGAAAGAGGAGCGCTACCTGTTCCTCATCCGCCGGTTCAACGCGTTCTTCACCCACGGCGAGGCCGAGTACTTCCTCGCCTATCGCGACGGCCGGGTGGTCGGCCGGATCACCGCCCACATCGATTTCGCGTTCAACGAGTTCCACGCGAGTCGCACGGGCATGTTCGGGTTCGTCGAGTTCGAGGACGACCAGGCGATCCTCAACGCGCTGCTCGCGGCCGCCGAGGGGTGGCTGCGCGCCCACGGCTGCGAGAAGATGCTCGGCCCGATGGACTTCGCACTCAACGACGAGGGCGGGATCCTCATCGAGGGGTTCGACCTGGAGCCGATGGTCCGCCATCCCTGGCACCCGCCGTACTACCAGCAACGCTGCGAGGCGGCCGGCCTCGCCAAGGCGATGGATCTGCTCAGCTGGTCGCTCGACGTCTCCGACGCCACCACCATGGATCCGCGGCTGGCTCGGATCGCCGAGCGCGCCAAGACCCGTTACGGGGTGAGCATCCGGCGCATGACCCGCCGCGGCCTGCGCCGCGACCTCGATGAGTTCGCGAAGGTGTTCAACGCCGCGTGGTCGCAGAACTGGGGCTTCACGCCGTACTCGAAGGCCGACCTCGACGCCTACTGGGTCGATCAGCAGCTCATCTACTCCAAGGACTGGTACATGGTCGCCGAGATCGACGGCGAGACCGCCGGAATCGCGATCACCATCCCCGACGTGGCCCAGATCTACAAGCGGATGAACGGCCATCTCTTCCCCGTGGGCTGGATCTGGTACGCGTTGCGCTGGTTCATCATGGACCGCATCCGGGTCAGCTTCCTCGGCGTGATGCCCGAGTACGAGCACACCGGGGTGGGAGCCGCGCTGTACCTCGAGCACTTCGAGACCGCCTCCCGGGTGCGCCAGAAGCGCGGCGAGGCCGGCTTCATCCTCGAGGTGAACCACTCGATGAACAACGCGCTGAAGGCGATGGGTGGCGAGGTGGTCAAGCGCTGGCGCGTGTACGAGCGCGTGCTGTAGCCCGGCGCGTTCACCGGGAGGCCCGCTGGCCGCCGGGGGGTTGCGATAGTTTGGGGGCCGATGCCCCTCGATCTCGGAGCGATCCTCACCGCGATGGTGACCCCGTTCGACGACGCCGGCCGCCTTGACGAGGAAGCGGCGGTCGGGCTCATGCACCACCTCGTCGAGCACGGCACCGAGGGCGTGGTCGTGTGCGGTACCACCGGGGAGGCGGCGACCCTCGACGACGCCGAACACCTGCGGGTGATCGAGCTTGCCGTGCGAGAGCTCGGCGGCCGCTACCCCGTGATCGCCGGCGTCGGCTCCAACGACACCCGCCACGCGGTGAAGCTCACCGCGGCCGCCACCGAGCTCGGCGCCGACGCGCTGCTGTCGGTCAACCCGTACTACAACCGTCCGAGCCGCCGGGGGATCCTCGCCCACTACCGCGAGGTGGTGGCGGCCACCGACCGGCCGATCGTGCTCTACAACATCCCCCAGCGCACCGGCGCGGACCTCCCCAACGACCTGCTCGCGGAGCTCGCTCAGCTCGACCACATCGAGGCGGTCAAGCAGGCCAACCCCGCGAACCTCGCGCCGGTCGACGGCCTCTCGATATACGCCGGCAACGACGACATGCTCGCCGACGTGCTCGATCTCGGTGAGCCGGGCGGCATCTGCGTGGTGAGCCATCTGTTCGCGCGCGAGATGCGGCGGATGGTCGACGAGCCCGAGCGCCGGCGCGAGATCGACGACTCCCTGCGCGACGTGTACCGCGACTTCGGCGTCGGCCCGCTCGCCTGCACGACCAAGGCCGCGCTCAACCTCATCGGGGTGCCCGTCGGAGAGCCCCGGCTTCCCAACGTCGGGCTCGACGATTCCGAGCTCGACACGATCCGCACGCTGCTCTCGCGGCGCGGACTTCTGGCGCACGCGGCGTGAGCCCCACGACCCTCCGTGTCCTGCCGCTCGGCGGCCTGGGTGAGATCGGCAAGAACATGACCGTGCTCGAGTACGAGGGGCGGATCGTCGTCATCGACACCGGGCTGCGCTTCCCGACCGCGGACATGCTCGGCATCGACCTCGTGCTCCCGGACTTCACCTACCTGCGCGAGCGCGCCGATCAGATCGAGGCGATCGTCATCACCCACGGGCACGAGGACCACCTGGGTGCCCTGCCGTGGGTGCTGCGCGAGCTGCGCCGGGAGAGCGGCGGCACCGCCTCGCCGCCGATCTACGGCGGCCCGCTCACGATCGCGATGGCCCGGTCAAAGCTCGACGAGCACAACCTCCGCGATGTCGCGCTGCGGGACCTCGCCCCCGGCGACGAGGTCGAGGCGGGGCCGTTCACGCTGGAGCTCGTCCACATGACCCACTCGATTCCCGACTCGTGCGCGGTCGCCGTCCACACCGACCTCGGCACGGTGTTGCTCACCGGCGACTACAAGTTTGACCAGACCCCGGTCGATGGTGGTCCGGCGGACATGGCGCGCCTCGCTGAGCTCGGCTCCGAGGGGGTGCTGCTGTTGTGCGGGGACTCCACCAACGCCGACCGTGCGGGGTTCTCGCCCTCCGAGCGCGGCGTCGGTCCCCACCTCGAGGAGGTGTTCGCGCGGGCGGAGGGTCGGATCATCGTCACCAGCTTCGCCTCGAACATCCATCGCGTCCAGCAGGTCGTCGACGCCGCTGCGGCGCTGAACCGCAAGGTCGCGCTGGTCGGGCGCTCGATGCGCAAGAACGTGAACATCGGACGCTCGCTGGGTCACATCGAGGTGCCCGAGGGGATGCTCATCCAGCCCCACGAGATCGAGCAGTTCCCCGACCACCGGATCGTCGTCATCTCCACCGGCTCCCAGGGCGAGCCGCTGTCGGCGCTCCGCCGGATGGCCTATGACGACCACCGCCAGGTGACGCTGCACGAGGGCGACACCGTCGTGTTCTCGGCCACCCCGATCCCCGGTAACGAGCGGGCGGTGAACGAGACGATTGACCGCCTCTACCACATCGGCTGCTCGGTGATCACCCCCCGCGAGGCCCCGATCCACGCCTCCGGTCATGGCTACGTGGAGGAGTTGAAGCTGATGCTCAACCTCGTGCGCCCCCGCTACGTGATGCCGATGCACGGCGACCACAAGCGCATCCGCCTGCACTCCGAGCTCGCCGAGGCGGTTGGCATCGACCGCGACGCCATCTTCGAGGGCGAGAACGGACTGCCGCTCGACATCACCGCCGACCGTGCCGCCTTCGGCAAGAAGGAGCAGGCGGGGATGATCTTCGTCGACGGGGTGAACATCGGTGACCCCGCCGACGTCGCCCTGCGCGACCGCCGGATGCTCTCCGGCGACGGCATCTTCATCGTGGTGGCCACCATCTCCGAGCAGACCGGCGAGTCGGTCGTCCCTCCCGAGGTGATCTTCCGCGGGGTGCCGTTCCTCGAGCAGGCCGACGATCTGGTCGCCGACATCCGTCAGGCGGTCGAGGACTCGCTCACCGACTCCGCCCGCGAGGGGATCCGGGAGATCGACCTGCTCCAGGAGGAGCTGCACGACGACCTGCAGTCGTTCGTCTACGAGCGGCTGCGCCGCCGGCCGATGGTCCTGCCGGTCGTCGTCGAGGTCTGATCGGGGCTCGCCGCGCCGCCGGTGAGCGCGGCCGCGGAGACCGCACCGCCGTCCGCCGCCGGCTTGCCCTCCGCAGAACCGGCACCGGGCCCGGCTTCCTCCGCGGCGCCGGTCACCGGCAGACGGATGACGAAACGCGTCCCCGGTGAGAGCGGAGTCCCCAGCGAGGAGCGCTCAAGGGTGACGTTGCCGCCGTGGGACTCCGCGACCGAGCGGACGATCGCGAGCCCGAGTCCCGAGCCGCGACCCCCGTCGCGCCCGCCGCGCACGAAGCGCTCGAACACGTACGGGGAGAGCTCGGCGTCGATCCCCGGTCCCGAGTCCTCGACGACGATCTTCGCCGCGTCGTGCTCGATCCCGGTCGCCGCCCGCACCCGGGTGCCCGGTGGGGTATGGCGGATCGCGTTCTCGAGCAGGTTGAGGAACACGCGATGCAGCTCGTCCCGAGCGCCGGTCACCCGCGCCGGGTGGGCCTCGATGGAGAGCTCGTGGTGCGCGGCCATCGGCCCCAGCTCGGCCGCCGCGTCGACGAGCACCTGCGCGAGCTCGGTCGGCTGATGGGGCGCCGAGCGCGAGGCGTCGGCGCGGGCGCGCCGCCGCCGGTCGCCGCCGCGGCGGCGCCGCCCGCCGGGGGCGCGCCCCGCCCCCCCGGCGGTCTCCGCCTGCTCCCCGGAGAGCTCCTCGGTGAGCAGCTCGAGGTTCGCAAGCACGCTGGTGAGCGGGGTGCGCAGCTCGTGAGAGGCGTCGGCGACGAACTCGCGCTGGCGCTCGAGCAGGCTCTCGGTGCGGGTGCGGGAGGCATCGAGCGCGCCGAGCATTCCCTCCAGGGTGCGGGCGAGCTCGGCGATCTCATCCTCGGCCTCGGGATGGGGGATCCGGCGGGTGGTATCCGCGGTGCGCCCGATCTCGCCGGCGGCGCTGGTCAGCTCCTTGATCGGCGACATCGCGCGCTCGGACACGAACAGGCCGGCGAGCAGCGCGAGCACCGCGCCGCCGAGCACGCCCGCGAGCAGGAACGCCTGCACCCGGGCGAGGACCCGGTCGTTGTCGGAGAGCGACTGGGCGTAGAGCAGCGTCACTTCCGCGCTGCCGGGATCGGCCTTCTCGCGGATCTGGTCGCGCACGATCACCCGGTAGCCGGCCTCGTCGTAGGGCCTGCCGTGCCGGGTGGGCAGCGTGTTGAACAGCTCGGCCTGCAGCGGGGACTTACGGCCCCGAACCCCGCTCTGGGTGCACAGCAGCACCCCATCGGAGTCGAAGATCCGGATCAGGGCGTGCTCGGCGGCGGCGAAGCTCGCCAGCGAGCCCCGGTTGCAGTTCGCGGTCGGTCCGCGCACCGTGAGCTGGTCGGGGCGCAGGTCGGTGCCGATCAGCCGGTCCACCGTCTGTCCGAGCTGGGCGTCGAAGTTGCTGCGCACCTGACGGTTGGTGAGCGCGCCGACGATCACCGCGAAGCTCGCGAGGATGATGAACGTGAGCGCCGCAGATCCGCCGGCGAGCCGCCAGCGGATCGGGACCGACCTATACGCGGAGTACGTACCCCGCGCCGCGGATCGTATGTAGGAGCCGAGGCTCGCCGTCGGCTTCAAGCTTTCTCCGGAGATTGGATACGAAGACCTCGATCGTGTTCGTCATCGAGAACGGGTCATATCCCCACACCTCGTCGAGCAGTCGCTGACGGGAGATGACGATCCGCTCGTTGCGCATCAGGTATTCCAGCAGCTCGAACTCGCGCTGGGTGAGCTCGACGTGGCGGGCGCTGCGCATCACCTCGTGGGTGTCGGGGTTCAGCCGCAGATCGCCGACCGCGAGGTTGGCCTGACCGCGCGGCGGCCGGCGGCGCAGCAGCGCCCGCAGCCGGGCGAGCAGCTCCTGGCGTTCGAACGGCTTGACCAGGTAGTCGTCGGCACCGGAGTCAAGTCCCTCCACGCGCGACTCGACGGCGTCACGCGCGGTGAGCACGAGGATCGGCACGTCGTCCTCGGAGTCGCGCAGGTGCCGGGCGACCTCCAGCCCGTCCATGTCGCCCGGCAGGCCGAGGTCGAGGATCATCAGGTCAGGCAGGAAGCCGTGCACCGCCTCGAGCGCTGTGGGCCCGTCCTCGGCGACCCGCACCTCGTAGCCCTCCATGCGCAGCGATCGCTGCAGCACCTGGGCGATCGCATCGTCATCCTCGACGACGAGCACGCGCGGGGGGCGGTCGAAATCGGTCATCGCGAGGATGGTACGGGTCCGCCGGGCGCCCCGAGGGTGCTCTTATCCGGCTCTTCGCGAGGGGCAGGAGGCGGCCCGGCCGCGTCGAAGCACTCGGTTCAGCAGATGGCCGCCCCCACGAAGTCCCGCACCGCCGCCACGCGGCGGACCAAGACCGTACGTCCCGCCGCCAAGGGCGCGCGCTCGCGCACCCGACGCTCGCCTCCGCCCCGGGCGCGCCGCTCGCTGCTCGCCAGCCGGCCGTCGCTCGGGCGGGTCCCGGTCCTCGAGAGCCATCACGTCGACATCGTCGCCCTCGCGCTCATCGCCGTCGGCATCTTCATCGGCGGCGTCGCCTATGTCGGCTGGTCGGGCGGGGCGCTCGGGAACGGAGCGGTGAGCGTCGTGCGCGTCGCGTTCGGCGCACTCGGGTACACCGCGCCCGCGGTGCTCGTGCTCGGTGGCGCGCTCATCCTGCTGCGCGAGCTGCGCCCGCCCGGGCGCCCGCTGCGCACCGGCGGCATCTGCCTCGCGGTGGCGATCACGCTCGCCCTCACCGCCGGGACGCTCGGTCTCGGGCCGGGTGCGCCGGGCGCCGGCGAGCTGTGGCGTATCTCGGGGCTGCAGGCCCGCGGCGGGCTGCTCGGCGCCGGGGTGTACTGGATCTGCGAGCACCTCATCTCCCGCGCCGGAGCCGACATCCTCGCGGTGTTCCTGCTCATTGCCGGCGCCATCCTGGGGAGCGGCGCCGGTCTCGCCGGGGTGCTGCGCGCGACCGGGGCCGGCGTGGCGAGCAC
>CAXTTD010000131.1:0-8305 GCA_964246945.1 uncultured Solirubrobacteraceae bacterium
GTGGGGTGACCGGCACGGCTGCCGGCGTGCTCACCGATACCGAGCTCGAGCCGGCCGACACCGAGACCCCAACGCCTTGAGTCGAGGCACCCACCGTCGTTGCCACCGGGCTCGGAGATGGCGCGGCACCAGAGGGACTGGCCGCAAGCGCGGCACCGGGGAACGCCAGCCCAGCGGCCAGCGCGCAGCCGACGCCAATCAGCCGCGGTCGCCTCACTCGCAAAGCTCCTCTTGCCCTACCTCGCCAAAGTTCACTAATCCGGTGGTTCCCGCACCGTAAATAAGTCAAACACCAATGCAGGGACTCACGTGCCAGATGCCCATACGGGCGAGATTGGTCTCAAGCGACGCCCTGTCTGGCGAGGCCGCGGCTCAAGCGTGAGCGAGTAGGCTCGGGCGCCATGTTCTACGACGACGACGCAGACCTCGCAAAGCTCGACGGCAAGACCGTCGCGATCATCGGCTACGGCTCCCAGGGCCACGCGCACGCGCTCAATCTCAAGGACTCCGGGATCGACGTCGTCGTCGGCCTCCGCGAGGGCTCAGCAAGCCGCGCCAAGGCCGAGAGCCACGACCTGCGGGTGCTCGCGCCCGCCGACGCGGCGAGCGAGGGGGACATCGTGATGCTGCTCGCGCCCGACGAGCTGCACGGCGAGATCTGGGAGACCGGGCTGAAGGACGGCATCGCGTCCGGCAACCTGCTGCTGTTCGGGCACGGGTTCTCGATCCATTACGGCGAGATCGTCCCGCCGCCCGAGGTCGACGTCGCGCTCGTCGCCCCCAAGGGCCCCGGTCACCTGGTGCGCCGCCAGTACACCGAGGGCTCGGGCGTGCCGTGCCTGGTCGCGATCGCGCAGGACTCGACCGGCGATGCGCTCGCGGTCGCGCTCGCCTACGCGAAGGCGATCGGCGGCACCCGCGGCGGCGTCATCGAGACGACGTTCAAGGACGAGACCGAGACCGACCTGTTCGGCGAGCAGGCAGTGCTGTGCGGCGGGGTCTCGGAGCTCGTCCGCGCCGGCTACGAAACGCTCACCGAGGCCGGTTACGACCCGCAGATGGCGTACTTCGAGGTGCTCCACGAGCTGAAGCTGATCGTCGACCTCATGCACGAGAAGGGCATCTCGGGGATGCGCTACTCGGTGTCGAACACCGCCGAGTACGGGGACCTGACGCGAGGCCGGCGGGTCATCGGCGAGGAGACTCGAGCGGCCATGAAGCAGGTGCTCTCCGACATCCAGGACGGCACGTTCGCCCGTGAGTGGATCGCCGAGAACCGCGCCGGGCAGGAGAACTTCAAGCGCATGCGCTCCGAGCAGGCCGCCCATGAGGTCGAGAGCGTCGGCAAGGACCTCCGCGCCCAGATGGCGTGGATCGACGACACCGACTGGCAGGAGTAGCCCGCCTGGCCGTCGGCCCCTCGGGCGGTCGCGGGTGTGCAGTCCGGGTCAGTTCCGCGAGAGCGTCACCAGCGCCGCGCTCGTCGCCGGCACGAGGACGCTGTCGACGCCGTCACGGGGGCGGACGCTCTGGAGCTCCGGCGACGGCGGGGTGCCGGTGAGCGTCGAGGAGAAGCGGTGGCCCCCGAGCGTGATGTTGCCGGTGGACGCGGCGCTCGGTCCCTGCAGCCGCTCGATCGTCCCGTTGGTGCGTCCGTAGCCGGCGGGGGCGTGGATCGGCACGACGGTCGCCGAGCTGCCCTCGTTCACGAGCAGGACCCGCACCTTGTGGTCGGTGCCCAGGGTCGCCCATGCCCCCATCGTGGTCTGCGCGGGCGTGGCGATGTGCAACAGCCGTGAGCCGGTCGGCGCGGCCTGGGCGAACATGAGCGCGCCGAGGTAGAGCGGGCGAACCGTCGCCCGCCAGCGGTGCGTCGAGCGCTCGTAGGTGAAGTCGAACAGGTCGTTGTCCTCGTTGGGGAAGGAGTGCAGGTTGACCCCGTCCACTCCGATGCGAGCCGCGTCGAACAGCGCGTCCATCGCCCACAGCGAGGTGGCGAACGTGTTGCTCACCCCGGGCTTGCCGTTGCAGGTGACCGACCCCATCTCGTCGACGCGCAGCGTCGCCCCGTTGCGATGGGCGAGCGCGATCGAGGGCCCGAGGCCGTCGAACAGCCCGCGGGAGGCGGTGAGCGTGAGCAGGTGGGGCACCGACGGGTAGAGCGGGTCGGTGGGATACTTGTCGCAGTTGTTCAGGCCGTAGGCGTGGGCGGTGAGCATCCGCACCCGGGAGTGGGGGGAGAGCTCTGAACCAAACGCGGTGAGCCATGGACCGGGGTTCGTCTCGGGGCCGGTGAGCGGGAGCTTGGGCATCACCTTGGCGAACTGGGCGAACTGGGCCTGGAAGGCCGCCGGGTCCCAGCTCGCCGGGCGCGAGTATTCCGGCGCTCCGGTCTTCTCGTACCACGGAATGATGTGGCCGTCAGACTCCCGGTACCAGGGGGTGAAGCGGTACAGGTTGGGCTCGTTGCCGATCTGCAGCCCCGCCACGTTGGACGGGCCGATGCGCTTGACGAGCTCGTCTGCCTCCACACGGGCCACCAGCGGGCTGCCGGCCTCGAGGTTGATGCCGAGCAGCAGCCGCGCGTCGGTGCTCTTGATCAGCGCGTCGGCGTCGTGGGTCCAATTCGGGCCGAGGGCGTAGGTGATGCCGATCGGCGTGTGGGTGCCGCGCACCGGCCACCAGCTGCGATCGGTGGTCTCCCCGCCGATGCGGATGCTCGGGCGGCCCGTTGGGGAGAGGTTCTTGATGAGCACGGGCAGGACGTCATTGGCTGACTGGCCCGGCTTGGGGAACCACTCCGGGAGGCCCCGGTACTCGAACGCGAAGCCGAGGAAGTTGGAGGCGAGTGGCCGGGTCACCGGACGACTGCTCACGGTCACCGGGAACGTCGCCGCGCGGACGGTGAGTGCGCCGGCGCCGCCACCCAGGAAGCTGATGGCGGCGGCGACGAGGGCGGTCAGGAAGGTGGCCACGCGGACGTGAGTATCGCGATTCGGGCGGCGGCACGACGAGCTCATGTCCGTCGAGAACCCGCCCGGTGGTCCATCGATGCGGTGGGGGCTATGATCGGCCGTGCCGTCGTGACTGGCGCGTAGAAGGTGGGTCCACAACCACCGGGGAGCGACGGCCCCGAGTTCGCCGCGCGCCTGGGCATGCCCACCCCCACCCAAGCGACCCGTGGAGCGTCCATGACCCAGATCACGTCCGTCGAGATCCCCGACGATCTCACACCCGCCGACGGCCGCTTCGGCTCCGGCCCGTCGCGGGTGCGACCCATCCAGCTCGAGCACCTCGCCGGCCCGGGAGCGGCGGTGATGGGCACCTCGCACCGCCAGAAGCCGGTGAAGGCGCTCGTCGGCCGGGTGCGCGAGGGCGTCTCGACGCTGTTCTCGCTGCCCGACGGCTACGAGGTGATCCTCGGCAACGGTGGCACCACCGCGCTGTGGGACGCGCTCGCCTGCGGGATCGTCCGCGAACGCGCCCAGCACCTCGCCTACGGTGAGTTCTCCGCGAAGTTCGGGTCCTGCACGAAGGGCGCCCCGTTCCTCGCCGACCCGGTGATCGTCTCCGCTGAACCCGGCGACGCCCCCGAGCCGCGCGCGGAGGCGAGCGCCGACGTGCTCGCCTGGGCCCACAACGAGACCTCGACCGGCGTGATGGTCCCGGTGGTGCGCCCCGCCGGATCCGACGGCTCGCTGGTGCTCATCGACGCCACCTCGGGCGCCGCCGGCCTGCCCGTCGACGTCGCCGACGCCGACGTGTACTACTTCGCGCCCCAGAAGGGGTTCGCCTCCGACGGCGGGCTGTGGCTGGCGGTCGCGAGCCCGGCGGCGATCGAGCGCATCGCGCAGATCGAAGCCGAGCGCCCCACCACCGGGCCCGAGCGCTGGATCCCCGACTTCCTGTCGCTGGCCACGGCGCTTGAGAACTCCCGCAAGGATCAGACCTACAACACGCCGGCGATCGCCACGCTCTACCTGCTCGCCGACCAGCTCGACTGGATGCTCGAACAAGGAGGGCTGCCGGCGATGATCGCGCGAACCTCGGCCTCGAGCTCGCACCTGTACGGGTGGGCGGAGAACCACGCCCACGCGACGCCGTTCGTCGCCGACCCGGCCAAGCGCTCGCTGGTGGTGGGCACGATCGACTTCGACGACGCGGTCGACGCCGCCGCGCTCGCCGCCACCCTGCGCGCCAACGGAATCGTCGACGTCGAGCCCTACCGCAAGCTCGGGCGCAACCAGCTGCGGGTCGCGATGTTCCCGGCCACCGATCCCGACGACGTACGGGCGCTCACCGCATGCGTCGACTACGTCCTGGAGGCACAGTCATGACCAAGGTCCTCGTCGCCGAGAAGATCGGCCAGTCGGGCATCGACCTGCTCGGCGAGCACTTCGACGTCGAGGTCGGCGCCGGCTGGAGCCGCGAGGAGCTCGCCGAGCGGATCGGCGGCTACGACGGGATCCTCATCCGCTCGGCGACGAAGCTCGACGCCGAGCTGCTCGGCCACGCCGACGCGCTGCGCGCGGTCGGTCGCGCCGGGGTGGGGGTCGACAACGTCGACGTCGTCGAGGCCACCCGCCGCGGGATCGTGGTCGCCAACGCGCCGGAGTCGAACGTCATCACCGCCGCCGAGCACACGATGGCACTGCTGCTGGCGCTTGCCCGGAACGTCCCGCAGGCCCATGCGTCACTCACCGCCGGCAAGTGGGAGCGCTCGAAGTTCTCCGGCACCGAGCTCTACGAGAAGACGCTCGGGGTCCTCGGCTTCGGCCGCATCGGCCAGCTGGTGGCCCAGCGCGCCCGCGGCTTCGGCATGCACGTGGTCGCCTACGACCCCTACGTGGGCGCCGAGCGCTACCGGGAGCTCGGCGCCGAACGCGCCGAGACCCCCGACGAGGTGTACGCGGTCGCCGACTTCCTCACCATCCACCTGCCGAAGACCCCGGAGACCGAGGGGTGGCTGAACGCCGAGGTGTTCGCCAAGTGCAAGGACGGGGTGCGCGTGCTGAACGTCGCCCGCGGCCCGCTCGTCGCCGATGATGACCTCAAGGCGGCGATCGACTCCGGGAAGGTGGGCGGCGCCGCGCTCGACGTGTTCCGCACCGAGCCGGTGACCGAGCATCCGCTGTTCGGCTATCCGAACGTGATCGTCACCCCGCACCTCGGCGCCTCCACCGCGGAGGCGACCGACCGCGCGGGGTATCAAGCCGCCGAGCAGGTGGTCGCGGCGCTCACCGGCGGCGTGGTCACGAGCGCGGTGAACGTCCCGGCGATCCCCGCCGAGGACTTCGAGGTGATGGGTCCGTTCCTGCCGCTGTGCCGCTCGCTGGGCCGTATCGGCACCGCGCTCGCGCTCGCCGGTGGGGTCTCGGTCGATCAGGTCCAGATCGACTTCTTCGGTCGCCTCGCTGAGCGCGACACGCGGCTGCTGGCGATCGAGGTGCTGCTCGGGGCGCTGCGCGGCGGTGCCGAGGACGAGCCCAACGTGGTCAACGCCCCGGCGCTGGCCGAGGAGCGGGGCATCCGCCTCGTGGAGGCCACGCACTCCTCCGCGCGCGACTACACCGACCTGATCCGCGTCGAGGTGACCGCGGGGGAGAGCACGGTGCGCGTCGCCGGCACGCTGATCGGCAACCACAACCGCCCGCACCTGCTCGAGGCGTTCGGCCAGCGCTTCGACGTCCAGCTCGAGGATCACGTCACCGTGTTCACATACCGCGATCTGCCGGGGATGCTCGGTCGGGTGGGTAGCGCGTTCGGGGACGCCGGGGTGAACATCATCTCGGCCGCCGTCGGGCGCCAGCCCGCGGATGCCGACGCGAGCGCCGGGCGGCTCGCGGCGATGGCGATCACCACCGGCGAGCCGGTGCCTCAAGGCGTCATCGACGAGATCGCTGCCTCCGACGGATTCGAGCTCGGCGTCACGGTCGCGCTGTAGCGCGTCGCCCGATACGGACACGCTGGTGCCCATATCGCGCACACCGGTGACTTGAGCCTTGCTAGCCTGCCGATTGATGGCTTTCCGCCTCGATCTCGCACTGCTTCTCCTCCTCCCCCCTCGGGGGGAATAGCGCGCCGGCGGCCGCATGTAGCCGCGAACCACCGAGAAGCAGACCGAGATCGATACCAAGGAGAAGCCGATGACGACATACGAGGACCCGATGCGGGTCACCCTGTTCGACACGACGCTGCGGGACGGCGAACAGTCGCCGGGCATCTCGCTGAACCCGTCGGAGAAGCTCGAGATCGCCCAGCAGCTCGCGCGGCTCGGGGTCGACGTGATCGAGGCCGGTTTCCCGATCGCCTCTCCCGGCGACTTCGAGGCGGTGCAGACGATCGCCCGCGAGGTCGACGGGCCGGTGATCACCGCGCTCGCCCGCGCTCAGGCGCCTGACGTCGACGCAGCGTGGAACGCGATCCGCGACGCCGAACGTCCCCGCATCCACACCTTTCTGTCGACCTCGGACATCCACATCGTCCATCAGTTCAACTCCACGCGCGAGGACATCAAGGGCCAGGCGCGCGCCGCGGTGGCCCAGGCGCGCGGCTTCTGCGAGGACGTCCAGTTCTCCCCGATGGACGCCACCCGGGCCGACGTCGAGTACACCGCCGAGGTGGTGCAGATCGCCCTCGATGAGGGCGCAAGCACCATCAACATCCCCGACACCGTCGGCTACACGGTGCCCCACGAGTACGCGGCGTTCCTCACCCGCCTCTACGAGCTCGTGCCGGGCCTGCGCGACGTCGTGCTCTCCGTCCACTGCCACGACGACCTCGGCCTCGCGGTCGCCAACTCGCTCGCGGGGCTGCGGGCGGGCGCGCGTCAGGTCGAGTGTGCGGTCAACGGCATCGGCGAGCGCGCCGGCAACACCTCCCTGGAGGAGGTGATCATGCTGCTGCGCACCCGTGAGGCGGAGCTCGGCTTCACCACCGCCGCGGTGCCGCGGGAGATCGCGCGCACCTCGCGCCTGGTCTCACGGCTCACCGGCTACGTGGTGCAGCCCAACAAGGCGGTCGTCGGGCGCAACGCGTTCGCCCATGAGGCCGGCATCCACCAGGACGGCGTGCTCAAGGAGCGCTCCACCTACGAGATCATGGACGCCGCCGAGATCGGCTACGACGACGTGAACTCGCTGGTGCTCGGCAAGCACTCTGGGCGCCACGCGCTCGCCCAGGCGATGTCCGAGCTCGGCTACGAGCTGAACGGGCAGGCGCTCAACCTTGCGTTCAAGCGCTTCAAGGATCTCGCCGACCGCAAGAAGCAGGTGACCGCGATGGACCTCGAGGCGCTCGTCGCCGACGAGATCCGCGAGCAGGTCGCCGGCTACAGCCTGAACTGGTTCGAGGTCGAGGCCTCCTCGCGTCGCCCGCCGCACGCGAAGGTCTCGCTCACCGGCCTCGAGGGTGAGGAGCTCACCGGTTCGTTCACCGGGGACGGGCCGATCGACGCGGTGTTCCACGCGATCAACGCGGCAACCGGCGTCGAGGCCAAGCTACGTGACTTCCGTATCGACGCGGTGACCGCGGGCCAGGACGCGCTCGGCGAGACCTCGGTGATCGTCGAGGTCGCCGGGCTCAGCGGGTCGGGTCAGGGCGTCTCCACCGACATCCTGCAGGCGGCCGCCCAGGCCTACGTCCGCGCGCTGTCGAACTCGGTGCGCCGACGGGCGCTCGCCGAGTCCGGGGCCCCCGAGCGGGAGTTCGTGCGCGCGCCCTAGCTCGCGGGCGCTGGGTCCGGCGAGGGCGGGGAAGGTTCTTCGGCCCGAGGCGGGGAAGGTTGTTCGACCTCGGGCCCGGGCAGGCCCTCAGCCGGCGGCGAGCGCGAGACCCTGGCGGTACCCGGCGGCGGTCACCCGCGGCCGGGGCTCGGAGGCCATGAAGTTCATGCCCATCACCGCCGCGCACTCGGCGTTGGGGGCGAGCGTCGCCACCCGGGCGCCGCGTCCGCGCAGCGCGAGCGCCTCGACGGTCGCCGCCGAGCGGGCGACCGCGTGCATGGTGGCGAGCAGCGCGTGGTTCGTGGGCAGCGAGGCCGTCGGGTTCAGGCACATCACGTGGGTGCCGCGGCCCGCCGGCGCGGCGTCGAGGTTGGTCGGGCTCCACACCCCGCCGTCGACGTAGTCGCGTCCGGCGATCCGCACTGGCGCGAACAGCCAGGGAACCGCGCACGAGGCCGCCACCGCCTCCGCCACCGAGCTGCGCGGTGCCCGCGGGGAGCCGAACATCACCCGCCGCCCGCCCGTGCGCTCGACCGCGGAGATCCGCAGCCGGCCGTCGAAGCGGGCGCCGGCGGCGGATC
>CAXTTD010000132.1:0-8239 GCA_964246945.1 uncultured Solirubrobacteraceae bacterium
ATCGCGCCCAGCTCGAGGCGCTGGGCGCGATGGGCGAGCCGGCGCTCGCCGGCCTCGAGCGGATGGCGGGTCGGCTCGCCGCCTCCGGCGCGGACGCCGCTTGGCCCGCGCAACTCGCCGCCGCCACCGTCACCGTCCTGTGGCGTCTGCGGCGGATCTCCGAGGCGCGGGCGTTCGCCGTCGAGAGCGCCGCGTCGTTCGCGCGGCTCGGGCGACCGGAGCTCGCGGCACGGCTCACCGCCCTGGCGGGCGAGCTTGGCTGACGCCGGCGCAGCGGTTCAGACGCCGGTCCAGTTCACCGGCGCCAGTGCGGTCGCGAACATCGCGTCGGCCCGCTGCAGAGCCCCGGCGGCGTGCTCGGCGACGGTGCCCGCGATCCGCTGCTCACGCAGGCTCACACCGCCGAGGTAGGCGCTCGCGAGCGCGGTCTGGGCAACGGTGAGCTCGGGAGCGGCGTCGGTGGGCGCGCAGCGCACCGTCTCGCCGTCGGCGCGCAACCGGTAGCGGCCGGCGACGCTCACCGCGGTCGCGTCGCGCACCTCGAGCACGAGCTCGCCGGGCACCGCGTAGCGCCGGGCGCCCAGCGCGGCGGGGACGTCGAGCAGCCGCAGCCACATGAAGTCGCTGGTCTCGGCAGTGAGGAGCGTGCGGGCGTCGGGCAGCAGCCAGCGCACCGGGTCGTCGATCGCCCCGTCGCACTCGACCTCGTCGACGCCGTCGAGTCCACTGAGGTAAGCCCACAGGTCGCGGTGGGCGGCGGCATTCGACGCCTGGGGTGCGCCGGACACCTTCACCGCGCCGCGCGGGGGAACGAGCCCGCCCTGACGCGTCGCGCTCCACCCGAGCATCCCGTCAGGTCCCGCCTCGCCGTCGTGGATCACGTAGTTGTGGGGCGGGTCCTCGGTGCGCTCGTAGCCGTCCCGGCCGAACGCCCGCGCCCACCACCTCCCGTCACGATCGACCTGGCCGGCCCGGCCGCGGCGGGCGGCGGCGAAGATCGCCGGCGCAAGCGCGTAGGCCTCGTCGGCGTCGACGTGGCGCACTCGGGTGACATCGCCCGCGATCTCGCTCCCCGGACGGCTGCGGTGCAGGATCTGCCGAGCGCCGAACGTCGCCGGCGCGTAGCCGAAGCGCCCGTAGATCGGCCACTCGGCCGCGATCAGGATCGACACCGCGTCCCCGCGCGCTCGCGCCGCCCGCAGGGACGCCTCCAGCATCCGCGTGAGCAGGCCGCGGCGCCGGTGGGTGGGAGCGACCGTCGCCGCGGTGAGCGCGTCGGCGCGCAGGACCTCGGTGGCCCCGTCGACGCCGGGCACGGTGAGCGTGCGCTCGAGGGTGGCGAGCGTCGCCACCCAGCGCCCCCGATCCCGCGCGCCCCACACCCGCTCGGGCCGCCAGTCACGTCGCAGATTCGTCGTCCATGCCGCCGCGGTCGGACCGAGGGGGTCGCCCAGGAAGGTCGCGGCGAGGGTCGCGTGCCAGCCGGAGATCTCCTCGGCGGGGACGGGATGGACGATCTCAGGAGCGCTCGACATCGGGACGCGCGGCGAACCGTATCGGGATCCCGGGACGCCGCGGGCGCCGCGTCACCGCGTCCGCCCGACACCCGCCGCCGACGAGACCTGGCGCGCCGGCGATCCAGGGCCTACCCTGTCGCCATGCCGTCTCGCGAGCGCATGCGGGCCTCGGACCGCGACCGCGACCAAGTCGCCGAGCGTCTGCGCGAAGCCGCGGCGGAGGGCCGTCTGAGTACCAGCGAGCTCGATGAACGACTCACGCACGCGTTCTCGGCGGCGACCTACGGCGAGCTGGACACGCTGACCGAGGACCTTCCGCTTCCGGTGCCCGCGCCGCCGCCCTCACGGCCCGCGCGAGCGGGGTGGTGGCGACGATTCGGTGCGTGGCTGCTCGACGGCATCATCGTCGGTCTCATCACCGGCATCCTGTCCGCGCTGCTGCGCGGCGGAATCGGCGGCTCCATCGGCGTGCTCGTGTCGATCGCGTATTTCGTCTACTTCGAGGGCGGCCCCCGGGGCGCGGGCGCCGGCAAGCAGGCGATGCGTATCCGGGTCGTCGATGCCCGAACCAACGGTCCGATCGGCTACGGCCGCGCCTTTGTACGCTGGCTCGGCCGGATCGTCTCCGCGATCGTCTTCCTGCTCGGCTACCTGTGGATGCTGTGGGACGCCGACCAGCAGTGCTGGCACGACAAGTTCGCCGGTGACGTCGTCGTGTTCACCGACGGGCGCGCCGAGCTCGAGCCCGGCCAGCGGCCCTACTGACTCACCGGCGGACTCGGGCGGGCCGGTGAGCGACGTGGGTGATGCGCGGCGGGTGGTCGCCGTCACCGGCGCGGCCGGCTCGATCGGCACGCTGGTGAGGTCGAGCCTCGCCGACCGGTGGACGCTCCGGGCCTGCGATCTACGACCGGCGCCGGGGGTCGAGGCGCTCGACGTCACCGATCTCGATCTCTGCCGGGAGCTGTTCACCGGCGTCGACGCGGTGGTGCACCTCGCCGCAAATCCCGACCCGGAGGCGGACTGGGAGGACCTGCGCGGCCCGAACGTCGACGGCGCGTACGCGGTGGCCCGCGCGGCCCGCGACTGCGCGGTGCGACGGCTGGTGCTCGCCTCGAGCATCCAGGCCGTCTCCGCCCACCCGGATGCCCGGCAACGGCGCGCCGAGGATCCGGCTCGTCCGGCGAACCTCTACGGCGCGACCAAGGCGTGGGCCGAGGCGCTCGGCGCCTGGATCGCCGCCACGTCGCCCACCTCGGTGATCGCGCTGCGGATCGGCTTCTTCGCGGAGCGTCCGCCGGCCGGGCCGATGGCCACGCCCGGCAACCTCTCCGCGTGGCTCAGCCCCGCCGACTGCACCCGGCTGATCCGGGCCGCCGTCGAAGCCGAGGCGTCCGGCTTCACGGTGGTGAGCGGCGTCTCGGCCAACCGCTACCCGATCGCCGAGCGCGGGGGCGCCGAGCGCAGCATCGGCTACGCGCCCACCGATGACGCGTGGGCGCCCGCCGCCGACTCCCCGCCGGACCCACGCTGACCGGGACCGCGGCGGCCCGGCGACGCTCGCGCGCCGACCGGGGCGATGTACACCCCCTCGCGAGCTCCACCTCGGGCGACGCGTGTCATTCCGGCGACGCTCCCGTCACCTGGGAGGCCGGCCGTCAGACGCCGAGCTGCTCCGAGGCCATCCGCGCGCCCGCGAGCCGCGCCGAGATCTTCTGCATGGCGACGTCGCGGGCAAAGTCCGGTGAGCCATGCTGGGGCTTGAGGTCCCGGCTGAACGGGGAGAACCCGCAGTCGTCAGTGGCGCCCAGGCGGGCCGGGGGGATGTGCGCCGCGGCGGCGAGCAGCTCGTCGCGCACGTGCTCGGCGGTCTCGACCTCGGGACTGAGCGGATTGACGACACCCATGAAGCACACCTGCGCCACGCCGTCGGCGTCCTCCCGCGAGTACTCGGCGCACATCCGGTAGACGCTCTCACGGTCGTCTTCGGAGGCACACTGGATGAGGAAGTAGCCGGCGTTCATCTCGAACATGCGCTCGAGCAGCAGTTCGTAGGGGACCTCCTTGGAGTGCACCGAATCGCAGTCGCCGCCCGGGCAGGTGTGGATCCCGATGTTGCGACGCTCCTCCGCGCTGAAGCGGGCGAACAGCTGGTTGTTGAGGTCGATAAACTCCTGCAGCATGTTCTTGCCCGTCCAGGGGTTGCGGGAGTCGTTCTTGTTGGCCAGCCGCCCCTCGGTGAAGTCGACCGACACCCGGACCGCACCCGCGGCGAAGCACTGGCGGATGTCCTTCTCGGCCTCGTCGACGCAGTCGCTCAGGAACTGCTCGCGCGGGTAACCGTCGATCTCCCCGTCGAGCGGGTAGAGCAGCATCATCATCGAGGGTGAGATCACCGCCTGCTTCACCGGGTGGGTGGCGATCGCCTTGTTCTTGGCGACGAATTCCGAGGCGTAGGTCTTGTAGCGGAACGGGCCCTTCGTGATCCGCGGCAGCTGCCGGTTGTGTCCGTCGTCGAAGATCGCGAAGAACTGCCCGTCACCCGCCAGGCCGTCCGCCAGTCCAGAGCCCGCGAGCGTGTCGGTGAGGTTGTAGGTGGCGAAGCTCGACTCGCGCTGTTCGCCGTCGGTGACGAGCGGCTCGCCGGTCGCCTCCAACCGCCGGATCGAGTCCTCCGCAGCCGCGTCCTGCTCCACCTGCAGCTCCGCGAAGGTGATCTTGCCCTCGTCGTGGGCGGCGTAGGCATCCTGCAGTCTCATGGGACGCGGAAGCGACCCCACGAGCTCAGTGGCAATTGGCATGCTCATTCCTCTCCTCGGGAGGCCCGGATGGGCGAGATTCAGACCTTATCCGCCACGCATGGCCCGGAACGCCTCAAGTGGGGGGTTTCACGGGCGCGCTGGGCTGATCAGACGCCGGTCCCGCGCGAGCCCCACGCCGGGCGCGGCAGGCCGAAGTGCTCCCTCAACGTGCGTCCTGCGTAGCGCTCGCGCACGAGGCCGCGATCCCGCAGTTCCGGCATGACCCCGTTGACGAACTCGTCGAACATGCCAGGAAAGTACGCAGGCTGGATGTTGAAGCCATCTGCCGCGCCGGCCCTGAACCATTCCTCCATGAGGTCGGCGACCTCCGTGTAGGAGCCGACCACCTGCATCCCGGCGCGCGAACCAGCGCCACGCTGCGCCAGCTCGCCGAGCGTGAGCTGCTCGCGCTCGGCGATCTCGATCCACCGATCGAACCCACCCCCTCGGTCGTCCTCGGGCTTGGCGGTGCGCGGCAGCGGTTGATCGAGTGCGTAACCGCTCAGGTCCGCGTTGCCCATCTTCGCGGACAACATGCTCAGGGCGACCGAGGGGTGCAGCAAGCTCTGGAGCTCCTCGAAGCGCTCGTGCGCTTCGGCGTGGGTTCGACCCGTCACGACCGCCAGACCGGGCATGAGCTTGATCTCGTCCGGCTGGCGACCACATTCGGCAACGCGCTCATGCATCTCGCTGCGCAGCTCACGCGCCCGATCGATGAGCAGCAGCGTCGTGAACATGACCTCGGCGTACCGGGCCGCGAACGCGCGACCGGCCTCCGATTGACCGGCCTGCACGAGCAGGGGGTAACCCTGCGGCATGCGGGGCACGTTGAGCGGGCCCCTGACCCGCACGTAGTCTCCGACGTGGTTGAGAGGATGCAGCTTGTCGAGGTCGCTGAAGATCCCCGTCTCCTTGTTGCGCAGGAACGCCCCGTCCTCCCAGCTGTCCCACAATCCCAGGCACACCCGCACGACCTCGTCGCCGCGGCGGTAGCGGTCATCATGCTCCGCGCGGTCCTCGATCCCGAAGTTGGGCGCCTCCTCCGGTTCGGAGGTCACCATGTTCCAACCCGACCGCCCGCCGCTGATGAAGTCCAACGACGCGAACTTGCGCGCGATCTGGAACGGGAAGTTGTAACTCATCGACGCCGTGCAGGTCAGGCCGATCCGCTCGGTGACCGCGGACAGCGCGGACAGCAACGTGAACGGTTCAAAGTTCGCGATGTACTGCGCGACGCGACGCCGCGTCTCCGGGTCGGTGTTGCGCACCCCCTGGTTGTCGGCCAGGAAGAGCATGTCGAAGTGATGGCGCTCAGCGGTCTGGGCGACGCGTCGGTAGTGCGCGAAGTTGACTCCGGCATCCGCGTCCGCATCCGGGTGGCGCCACGATGCCTGATGATGACCCGTGGGGTTGATGAACAGTCCCAGCCGCATCGTTCGCCCTGACCTCATCGCTGCTCCTCCTGACGCCGTGAAGCTCCGCCCCGGAGTATGCGCCACCCCGAGGGGCCCCCGCACCGTCCGTCTCACCGCGCCCGGGGCCGCCGACCCCGGAGGGTCAGACGGCCGCCCTGGGCGTTCGCATCACCGCTCAGCAGGTCCGGGCACTCTCCGCGGTCGGCGCGAGGCCACCGGCGAATTCACTCTGCGGGTGTCTGGGCCGCCGTGCCCGTCAGCTGCCGATATCCCACCACCGCGCCGCCGGCGATGCCCGAGAGCACGAGGATCCGGCGTCCGAGGTGTCGCTTGGGTGGCTCAGGCTCGCGCAGCGCCCGGACGATCTGAGTCGCGGCCGCCGCAGCCGCGCCCAGCTGACGGCGCGTCTTGCGATCCCCGACAGCCTGCTTCGCGCCCTTGCCGCGAGCGCGCTTGGTGCCGTCGCGCAGGTTGACGTACGCACGGTCGAACTGGTCCTGCAGGGCGTCGTCGTCGAGGAGTCGTCGAGCGTACGGGGCCAGGCGTGAGAGCTGCTGTGAGGCGTCCATCAGTCCTCCTTGGGCTCGGGACGCTCGGCGCCCGGCCACTCGCCGGTGAGCCGAGCGAAGCCGTGACGGGCGCCGTGGTCGGCGAGGCCGCGCAGCGCCCGGAAGATCGCGCCCTCCACGAGCAACGCGACCACCAGCTTGCCCAGGGCTATCTCCCGGTACTTGGGCTCCGGCGCGTCTTCGTCGTCGATGACGCTCCAGACCTGCTCGAATACCTTCTTGCCGACGACACCGGCCAGCAGGCCGACGATGATCCCGATGGGTGTGAAGACGAGCTTCATCGGGTGCGCCTGCGCCCGATGAGCACTCCCAGGACAAGCGTGGCCGCCGGGATGACGGTCCCCCGGTTCTCCTGGAGCAGGCGCGAGAGCCGGCGCCCGGCGTCGCCAGCCGAGTCGGGCGCGGCCCCCTGTGCAGCGGAGACGGCATCGTCCCGCCGATCCGACACGGTCTGCCGCGCCCCGGCCGCCGTCTGCTTCACCGTCGACCGCGCATCACTCACCGCGCGCTTGGCCTGGCCCTTCACGTCGGTCTTGGCGGCGAGCGCCTCGACCGTGTCACCGAGCTCAGCACGGGTCTGCTCGATGTCGGCCCGCACGTCCTCCGGGCTGCGATCCGCGTCCTCGTGGTTCACTGCTTCGCCTGCGTGGCTCGAGTCTTCGTCCATTGCACGTCCTCCTTCACGCTCTCGGTCGCCTGCTCGGGCACGGGAGGCACGGCCTGCGTCACCTGGGTCTTACCCACCAGCGCCAAGCCACCGGCCACCACTCCGTAGCCGGCCGCGACGATCAGCGCCGCCAGCCATCCCGTCATCGCGGTCGCCAGCAGCAGGATCACGGCGGCGGTGAGCGCTCCCAGGGCGTACACACCGAGGGCGCCCGCGCCACCGAACATCCCGACGCCGATACCGGCCCGCTTTCCCTTCTGCGTCAGCTCGAGCTTCGCGAGCTCGAGCTCCTGGCGCACCAGCGTCGAGGTCTGTTCGGAGAGCTCCCTGAGCAGCTCCCCGACGGGTCTATCCCCATCAGCCATCGGCTCCTCCGTCACGTTGTATTTCGGGGCACGATGACTTGCCATGCGAACCCCGTTCGATCTCGCAGCGAGTGATCGCGCACCCGTCATCCAGAGACGGGCACGCGATCATGCGCGCTCTAGCGGCGCCGGAGCTCGTCGCCCTCGGTCTCGATCTGCTCCTTGCGAACCTCTTCGTCGACCTGCTGCTCGTCGGTCACCGTCTCCTTGCCCATCCGGACGCGCTCCTTGGCCACGACGTTCTTATCGACGACGACCTCGTCCTCATGCAGCACCACCTCGTGCTCCTCCTCACTAATCGCCGGCCCGTCATGCGCGTCACCACGGTTGGCGTCGGTGATCGGCTCACGCTCGATCCTCACCTCTTCATGGGAGACCGGAACCGTACGGGTGACGTTCTCAGTCACGACGTACTTGCGCAGCCGCGCGCGACCGGCCTCACGCTGACGGGTACCCACCCGCAGCTCCTCCTCCGAGCGGGTCATCGCGTCATCAGTCGTCGGTCCGCTCGTGTCGTGCCCGACCGTATCCCGGTCAGTCTCCTCCACGCGGCCGGTCGGCTGACCGGTGTTCGGCGCGCCCTGCGCCGTCGTTGAGCCCTCGGTCGTGTACGGCACGCCGTAGTGCTCGAACAGCCGCTGCTCCTCCGGCTCGGAGAGCTCACCGTCATCATCCACGCTCGGGGCATCCTTGACCTGGTCCTTGGTCACCGTGGCGCGGACGTCCTCACCGTCGGGCATCGCCCCGGCGAGCGGCACGAAGTTCGACTTGCCGCCGAACATCCCGGTCTTGACGGTCGCCCACTCGGGCTTACCGGTCGCCGGATCCTCGTAGATCTCGGTGATCTTGCCGATCTTCTCACCATCGGATCCGTTCATCGTGCGGTCCTGCCACTGGTATGCGTC
>CAXTTD010000133.1:0-8193 GCA_964246945.1 uncultured Solirubrobacteraceae bacterium
TCGTCCCACTCGGCTCGCTTTCGAGAATGAATGGGGCGTTGTGGCACTGGGAGTGCCGAACTTGCCCACTCACCGGTCGTGGGTGGACGAATGGGACGTTAATCCCTCCGCGGACTGCTCAGGAGGCGTAGGTTGATGAGCATGTCGTTCTTCCCACCGAGTTACGGCGACGGCGGCCCCGACTCACCGCTGCAGGAGGCGGAGTCGAAGATCCACGCCGAGGAGGCGTTCGCCGACCGTGGGAACCTCGGGCGGGAGATCCGGCGCGAGCAGGGTGGCGGCGTGGTGCGGCGGACGCTGCGTCGGTGGCTCGGTCGACCGCTGCCCGGCGATCCGCCGAGCGCTGCGGGCGATGCCGGCAACTGAAAGCGGGCCTCAGACCTTGCAGTCGATCGCCCGGCACGAGACGGCGCGCGGCGGTACAGTCCACGGCCTTCCCATGGCCAGCCAGCTCAATCTCATCCTGCTCGGTCCTCCGGGCGCCGGCAAGGGCACGCAGGCCGCCCGGCTGCGCGAGGACTTCTCGCTGCCCTACGTCGCCACCGGCGACATGCTGCGCGCGAACGTGAAGGACGAGACCGAGCTCGGCCGCGAGGCGAAGGGCTACATGGACGCCGGTGACCTCGTGCCCGACGAGCTCATCATCGCCATGGCCCGCGACCGGCTCGGGGAGGACGACGCGCGGGACGGGTTCCTGCTCGACGGTTTTCCGCGCACCACCGGTCAGGCTGACGCGCTCGCCGAGATGCTCTCCGGGCTCGGGCGAGCGGTCACCGCGGCGCTGCTCATCGACGTGCCCGACGAGGTGCTCATCCGCCGCCTCGCCGGTCGGCGGATGTGCGTGAAGGCGGGTCACAACTACCACGTCGAGTTCGACCCGCCCAAGCACGAGGGCGTGTGCGACCAGGACGGCTCACGCCTCATCCAGCGTGACGATGACACCCCCGAGGTGGTCGAGAACCGGCTCGCCGTGTACCACGACAAGACCCAGCCGCTCGTCGAGTACTACGACGGGCTGGGGCTGCTGCGCCGCATCGACGGCACGCGCCCCGCGGAGGCGGTGCACGACCACATCCGGGCCGTGATCGCGACCCTGCGCCTCGAAGAGGACGTCTAGACCGCCCGGCTTGCGCCCCGCGGCACCCCCGCGGAGTAGCTAGATTGGTCAAGCGCCATGATCGTCCGCAAGTCCCCCGAGGAGATCGAGAAGATGGCCGCCTCCGGCGCTCTGCTCGTGAAGGCGATGAACCTCATCGCGGGCAAGATCCGGCCGGGGGTCACCACCCGCGAGCTTGACCGCGCAGCCGAGAAGTTCATCCGCTCCCAGGGCGCGGTGCCCACCTTCAAGGGCTACCGGGGCTTCCCCGGGTCGATCTGCGCCTCGCCCAACTCGATGATCGTGCACGGCATTCCCGGTGCCTACACGCTCGCCAAGGGCGACGTGATCTCCGTCGACCTCGGGGTGACGCTCGACGGCTGGGTCGCCGACGCCGCGCGGACGTTCCCGGTCGGAGCGGTGAGCCCGGTTGCGCAGAAGCTGCTCGACGTCACCCGCGAGTCGCTGATGCTCGCCGTGCCGCAGTGCCGTGCCGGCAACCACCTCGGGGACATCGGCCACGCCGTGCAGAGCTACGTGGAGGAGAACGGCCTGTCGGTGGTGCGCTCGCTGGTCGGCCACGGGGTCGGGCGCGAGATGCATGAGGACCCCCAGATCCCCAATTACGGCGAGGCGGGGTCCGGCATCGCTCTCGAGGAGGGGATGGTGCTCGCGATCGAGCCGATGGTGACCGCTGGACGCCACGCGATTCGCGTCGCCGACGACGGGTGGTCGATCTTCTCCCAGGACGCGTCGCTGGCCGCCCACTTCGAGTTCACGATCGCGGTCACCGGCGAGGGCCCGCGGGTCCTCACCCCCTGGCACGAGTCCAGCGCGCGAGCCTCCGCCCGCGCCGCCGCCTGACCCCGGATCCCCGACCCGCCACCGGCCCAGGACCCGGCGCCGGATGCTGTCCACCGGGCGGGTGGCGAACCGCCTCCGGCAGCGCTACCCTCGCGGCGTCCCATGTCCGCGCTGCCTGACCCGAGCCTGCTGCCCTGCCCCGACCGCTCGTGGTACACCGACCCGGAGTTCCTCGCCGCCGAGCGGCGCGCGTTCTTCGCCCGGCGCTGGATGCTCGTCGCCCGCGGCGGTGAGCTGCCGGAGCCCGGGGACTTCATCACTGCCGACGTCGCCGGCGAGAGCGTGATCGTGGTCCGCCAGCACGATGGCGCCCTGCGCGCGATGCTCAACGTGTGCCGCCACCGCGGCGCGCGGATCCTCCTCGAGGGCGCCGGCAGCTGCCCGCGGATGATCCGCTGCCCCTACCACTCCTGGTCCTACGGCCTCGACGGGAGCCTGCTCGGCGCGCCCAACCTGCGCGACGCCGTCGGTCCCGCCCAGTCCCGGCTCGGCCTGCAGCCGGTGTCCGCCCACGAGGCCCACGGCTGCGTCTGGGTGAACCTCGACTCCACGCCCGCCGACTTTGACGCCGAGATCGGCGCCCAGCTGCGCGAGCGCCTGGGCAGCGACGCGGTGCTCGCCGGCTGGGAGCTCGAGCGCCTCTTCACCGGCCGTGAGATCCGCTACGTGGTGGCCGCCAACTGGAAGCTCATCGTGGAGAACTTCATGGAGTGTTATCACTGCGCCTCGATCCATCCCGAGCTCGTCGCGGCGGTCCCCGAGTTCCGCGGCGGCGTCGCCTCCCAGGCGCTCGCGGTCGGCCACGGTTCGGCGCTCGGCCCCGAGTCCGACGGGTTCACGGTCGACGGCCGGGCCGGTCTGCCCACGCTGCCGGGCCTCGGCGAGACCCAGCAGCGCAGCTACTACGCGATCACCCTGTTCCCCAACGCGTTCCTCAACCTGTTCGACGACCACGTCGTGCTGCACCGTTTCACCCCGATCGCGCCCGACCGTACCGAGGTCGTGTGCGACTGGCTGTTTTCGCCCGAGGCGCTCGCCGCGCAGCCGGACATCGAGCCCACCGTCGAGCTGTTCGATCGGGTGAACCGTCAGGATTTCGAGGCCTGCGAGCGCTGCCAGCTCGGGGCGAGCAGCCGCCTCTACGCGCACGACAACGTGCTTGTGCCCGCCGAGCATCACCTCCGGCGCCTGCACGACGAGCTCCGCGCGGCGCTCGCCGCCGCCTAACTCCGTCCGCGGCACGCGCTCGTCCGCGGCACGCGCTCGTCCGCGGCACGCGCCCGCGACCTCGCGTGTGCTCAGGCGCCGGCCGCGACCTCCGGGGCGTGACGGTAGAACCCGGCCTCGGAGACCGGCAGCGGCGTCGCCCCCCGGACGAGGTCGGCCGCCTTCTCGGCGAGCATCGCCACCGGCGCGTAGATGTTGCCGTTGGTGACGTAGGGCATCGCGGAGGCGTCGATGACCCGCAGGCCGTCGAGGCCGTGCACGCGCAGCGTGGTCGGGTCGAGCACCGCGTCCTCGCCGGTCCCCATCCGGCAGGTGCACGACGGGTGCAGCGCCGTCTCGCCGTCGCGGGCCACCCAGTCGAGGACCTGCTCGTCGCTCCGCACACCGTCGCCGGGGGAGAGCTCGCCGTCGTTGTAGGGGTCGAACGCGGGCTGGGTGAGGATCGCCCGCGCGCAGCGCACCGCCTCGAGCCACTCCCGCCGGTCCTGCTCGGTGGAGAGGTAGTTGAAGCGCAGCGCGGGGTGGATCGACGGGTCGGTGGAGGTGATCTTCACCGAGCCGCGCGCGTCGGAGTACATCGGCCCCACGTGCACCTGATACCCGTGGCCCTGGGGCGCGGTGCCGTCGTAGCGGACCGCGATCGGCAGGAAGTGGAACATCAGGTTGGGGTAGGCGACCGAGTCGTTGGAGCGGATGAACCCGCCGGACTCGAAGTGGTTGGTCGCGCCGGGGCCGTCGCGGAACAGCAGCCACTGCAGACCCACGAGCGGCCGGTTGCGCCACTTCATCGCCGGCGCCACCGACACCGGCAGCTTGGAGGCGTACTGGATGTAGACCTCGAGGTGGTCCTGGAGGTTCTCGCCGACCCCCGGCAGGTCGCACACCGGATCGATCCCCAGCGACTCCAGCTCACGCGCGTTGCCGATCCCGGAGAGCTGCAGCAGCTGCGGGGAGTTGATCGCCCCGCCGGACAGGATCACCTCGCCGGCGGTCACGGTCTCCGCCGTGCCGCGGCGGTCGACGAGCTCCACGCCGGTGGCCCGGGTGCCGTGCATCAGCACCCGCGTGACCATCGCCCGGGTGCGCACCTCGAGGTTCGGTCGGGACATCACCGGGTGCAGGAACGCCCGCGCCGCGCTCTGGCGGTGACCGCGGAAGATCGTGCGGTCGAACGCGGAGAACCCTTCCTGGCGGTAGCCGTTGACATCGTCGGTGAGCGGGTAGCCGGCCTGCTTCACCGCCTTGAAGAACGCCTGGCACAGGGGGTTGATCGCCGGGCCGCGCTCGAGCTTCTGCGGCCCGTCGGCGCCGCGCCACTCATCGGCCCCGGCGAGGCAGGTCTCGAGCTTCTTGAAGTACGGCAGGCAGTGGGCGTAGTCCCAGGTGTCCATGCCGGGGTCGGCGCCCCAGCGCTCGTAGTCGAGCGGGTTGCCGCGCTGGAAGATCATGCCGTTGATCGAGCTCGAGCCGCCAAGCACTTTGCCGCGAGCGTGGTAGATCCGCCGGTCGTGCATGTGGGGCTCGGGCTCGGACTCGTACTTCCAGTCGTAGAAGCGGTTGCCGATCGGGAACGACAGGGCGGCCGGCATGTGGATGTAGAGATCCCACAGCGAGTCATTGCGCCCCGCCTCGAGCAGCAGCACGCTGGTCGCGGGATCCTCGCTGAGGCGGGCGGCGAGGATGCAACCGGCGGCGCCGCCGCCGACGATCACGACATCGTGGCTCATCGGGGCAACCTACCACAGCCCGGTCTGTGATATATCAGTGTCATGTCCAGCGGCCGCCTCGGGCACGTCGTGATCATCGGCGCCGGGATCGTCGGCAACAGCCTCGCGTACCACCTCACCCGGCTCGGGGTCACCGAGGTGACGCTGCTCGACAAGGGGACGCTGCCGCGTCCCGGCGGCTCGACCGGCCACGCCTCGAACTTCATCTTCCCGGTCGACCACGCCAAGCAGCTCACCGCGTTGATCGGCGAGAGCATGCGCCAGTACGCCGAGCTCGGCGTCTGCACGGTGTCGGGGGGGATCGAGGTCGCTCGTACCGAGGCCCGCATGCAGGAGCTCGAGCGCCGCATCGACTCCGGCCGCGCCTTCGGGGTTCCCGATCTCTCGATGATCGCCCCGCTCGAGATCGCTCGCCTGATCCCGTACGCCGACGTCTCGGAGCTGCTCGGCGGGTTCTACTCGCCGGGCGCGGTGGTCGTCGACTCGGTGGCGGCGGCCGACCTCATGCGCGAGCGCGCCGTCGCCGCCGGAGCCCGCGTCCGCGACGGCGTCGAGGTGCTCGGGCTCAGCGCGAGCGCCGGCGCGATCCGGGGCGTGGAGACCGACCAGGGGGAGATCGCCGCCGACCGGGTGGTGATCGCCTGCGGAGCGTGGTCGCCACGCATCGCCGCCATGGCCGGCCTGCACCTGCCGCTCACCCCGATGATCCACCAGATGATCGAGGTCGGTCCGGTGCCGCGCTTCGCGGACCCGGCGGCGCTCATCGAGTGGCCGATCCTGCGCGACATGGACTCCGGGATGTACGAACACCAGAAATGGGACGGCCTGCACGTCGGCTCCTACGCCCACCGCCCGATCGCCCTCGACCCCGCGGAGATCCCGACGCTCGCACAGGCGGAGCTCTCGCCCACCGAGATGCCGTTCACCGCCGAGGACTTCGCGCCCCAGATGGCGATCGCTCGCCGGCTGGTCCCCGAGATGCTCGAGGACCCCGCGATCCCCGTCCGCTACGCGATCAACGGCGTGCTGTCGGTGACCCACGACGGCATGCCGCTGCTCGGCGAGCTGCCCGGGGTCCACGGCCTGTGGTCGGCGGCCGCGGTGTGGGTGCGGGAGGGGCCGGCGGTCGGCCGGACGCTCGCCGAGCTGATGGTCCACGGCGAGTCCGAGCTCGACGTGCACAACTGCGACGTGGCCCGCGTCCACCCTCAGCAGGCGACCCGCTCCCACGTCGTCGCCCGGGCCAGCGAGTCCTTTAACAAGATGTACGGGATCGTGCACCCGGGCGAGCAGTGGAGCGCCGACCGCGGCGTGCGGCTCTCCCCGGTCCACGAGCGCCAGCAGGCGCTCGGCGCGAGCTTCGTGGAGACCGCGGGCTGGGAGCGCCCGAACTGGTACGAGGCCAACGCCCCGCTGCTCGAGGAGTACGGAGACCGCATCCCCCGGCGCGAGGCCGAGTGGGACGCCCGCTGGTGGTCGCCGATCATCAACGCCGAGCATCTGGCGATGCGCGACCGGGCGGCGATCTTCGATCTCACCGCGTTCTGCGTGTTCGACGTGGCCGGCCCCGGGGCGCTCGCGGCTGTGCAGCGGGTCGCCATGCGCCAGATGGACGTCGCGGTCGGCCGGGTCGTGTACACGCCGATCCTCACCCCGAGCGGCGGCTTCCGTGCCGATCTCACCATCTCCCGGGTCGCCCACGACGTGTTCCGGGTGGTGAGCGGTGCCGCCCACGGCCCCGCGGACATGAAGTGGTTCGCCGACCACCTGCCCGCCGACGGCTCCGCGCAGATCCACGACCTCACGAACGCGACCGCGACCTTCGGCCTGTGGGGCCCGCGGGCGCGGGAGATCCTGCAGAGCCTCACCCGCGACGACGTCTCCGACGCGGCACTGCCGTTCGGTCGCTGTGCGGAGATCGAGATCGGCTCGCTGCCGGCGCTCGCCTCGCGCATCTCCTACGTCGGGGAGCTCGGGTGGGAGCTGTACGTCGGGATCGACCAGGGCGCCCTGCTGTGGGACCTGATGTTCGAGTCCGGGGAGCCCCACGGCGTGATCGCCGCCGGGATCGGCGTCTACAACACGACCGGTCGCCTGGAGAAGTGCTACCGCGCCTACGGCGCCGAGCTCGAGGCCGACTACACCGTGGTGGAGGCCGGGATGGCGTGGGGGAAGGTGAAGGCGCAGGACTTCGTCGGCCGCGAGGCGCACCTCGTCCACCGGGAATCCGAGCCGGCCGCGGTGCTGTGCGCGCTCACCGTCGAGGATCACGCGCCGGGCGGGGGCGCGGCGCGCTACATGCTCGGGAACCAGCCGATCCTCACCCGCGACGGGGCGCCGCTGCGCGATGCCCGCGGGCGCATCTCTTCGGTGACGAGTGCGGGGTCGGGCCCCTCGCTCGGCGCCTACATCCTCATGGGCTACCTGCCGCCCGAACAGGCGGTGCTCGGCACTGAGCTGTCGGTGCGGTATCTCGGCGAGCACTACCCGGTGACCGTGCGCACGGTCGACTCCACGCCTCTGCTCGACCCTGAGAACGCGCGCGTCCGCTGCTGAGCCACGGGCTGTGACGGCGTCGAGAACCGATTCGGCCCCCGCCCCGCGACTGCTCGGCGAACGCGCCTACGCGGGGCTGCGCGACCGCATCGTCACCCTGCAGATCCGCCCCGGCGAGCCGATCGACGAGGACCGCATCGCCCGCGACCTCGGGATGGGGCGCACCCCGGTGCGGGAGGCGATCAAGCGCCTCGCGCTCGAGCGCCTGGTCACCGTGTACCCGCGTCGCGGGACGTTCGCGAGCGACATCAACATCACCGACCTCGCCCAGATCAGCGACGTGCGCATGGCCGTCGAGGGCCACGCCGCCCGTCGGGCCGCGCAGCGCCTCACCGACGAGGGCCGCGCCGAGCTGCAGGCGCTGTGTGCCGAGCTGCGCGATGCGCCCGCCGACCTCGACGGTGCGGCGCTGATGGCGGTCGACGCCCGGGTGCACCGCTTCGTCTACCGCTGCGCGGAGAACCCCTACCTCGGCGAGACCTGCGAGCGCTACTTCAACCTGTCGCTGCGCATCTGGCATCTGGCGATCGACCGCATGCCGCAGCTGCGCGCCCACGTGGAGGAGCACCTCGAGGTGCTGCAGGCGATCGCCGACGGCGACGGCGACCGGGCCGCCGCGACGCTCAGCACCCACGTCGCCGCGTTCGAGCGGGCGGTCCGCGCGGTCCTGTAGGCCTCCGTTCGACTTCACTCGCCGCGGTGAGCCCCATCGCGGTTCTCGAG
>CAXTTD010000134.1:0-588 GCA_964246945.1 uncultured Solirubrobacteraceae bacterium
GGCGACGTCGAACGCCTCGAGCTCGGCGGGTAGCCCGGCGAGCCGGATCGCCGCCCGGGCGATCGTCCCCGGATCCTCGGCGTGGCCGGTCACGGTGACCGCGGGATGCACTGGGTGCAGCCGCACGTTCACCGACAGGATTGCGCCGAGCGTGCCGAAGGAGCCGCACAGGAGCTTGGCCACGTCGTAGCCGGCGACGTTCTTGATCACCGTCCCGCCGGAGTGGGCGATCGTCCCGTCGGCGAGCGCGAACGTCGCGCCCACCACGAGATCCCGCGGCCCGCCGTAGCGGTGCGCGAGCGGACCGGTGTCGCCACTGGCCACGATCCCGCCGATCGTCGCCGCGTCCTCCGCGCCCAGCGGCGGGTCGAGCGCGAGCGTCTGCCCCTTCTCGGCGAACTCCGCCTGGGCGCGGGCGAGCGGGACCCCCGCCTCGAGGCTGGCGGTCATGTCGCCCGGGTCGAAGGCGAGGATCTTCGTGAGGCCGGTCGTGGCCAACCGCAGCGGCGCCGCCCCGGGGTCGTCGGTGGGCGGTGGCCCCCACGGCTTGGTCCCGGCCCCGGCGATCCGCGCCGGGCGGCCCTCGGC
>CAXTTD010000134.1:598-8159 GCA_964246945.1 uncultured Solirubrobacteraceae bacterium
GGCGCGGCCTGCGCGAGCGCGCTCACATCCGCTCCGCGATCCCGGCGCGCTCCAGCGGGTGGGC
Source organism: uncultured Solirubrobacteraceae bacterium (assembly GCA_964246945.1). Classification (GTDB taxonomy): domain Bacteria; phylum Actinomycetota; class Thermoleophilia; order Solirubrobacterales; family Solirubrobacteraceae; genus Palsa-465. Next base: position 663 of record CAXTTD010000134.1, read on the forward strand.
GCGGTAGGGCCCGGGCACCTCCCCGCACAGCCGCGGGGTCGGCATCACCTTGCCGGGGTTGGCGAGCCCTCGGGGATCGAACGCGCGGCGCAGACGCCCGAACACCTCGAGGTCGGCCTCGCCGAACATCGAGGGCATGTAGTCGCGCTTGTCGACGCCGACGCCGTGCTCGCCGGTGATCGACCCGCCCGCGTTCACGCACGCGCGGATGATCTCCCCGGAGAGCTCCTCGGCGCGGGCGGCCTCGCCCTCGACGCCGTCGTCGTAGCAGACGAGCGGGTGCAGGTTGCCGTCGCCGGCGTGGAACACGTTGGCCACCCGCAGCCCGTAGCGCTCGGCGAGGCCGTCGATCTCGCGCAGCACTTCCGCGAGGCGGGTGCGGGGGATGACCCCATCCTGGACGTAGTAGGCGGGGGCGATCCGCCCCATGGAGGCGAACGCCGCCTTGCGCGTGCGCCAGATGAGCGCGCGCTCGCTCTCGTCGGCGGCGAGACGGAACTCGAACGCGCCCGCCGAGGTGCACATCTGCTCGATCGCCGAGAGCACGCCCTCGCACTCCTCCCGGGGTCCGTCGACCTCGACGAGCAGCGCCGCCCCGGCGTCGAGCCGGTAGCCGGCGCCGGTCGCCTGCTCGGCGGCCTCGATCGAGAGCTGGTCCATCATCTCGATCGCGCCGGGGACGATCCCCGCGTCCACGATCGCGCTCACCGCCTCCCCGGCGGCGCCGGTGTCCGGGAAGAAGGCGAGCGTCGTGCGGACGTCCTCGGGGGCGGGGAGCACGCGCAGCTCGATCTCGGTGGCCACCCCGAGCGTCCCCTCGGAACCGACGAACGCCCCCAATAGGTCGTAGCCGGGGGCATCGCGGGAGAGCTCGGCGACGCTTCCGTCGGGCAGCACCACCCGCAGCCCGCTCACGTAGTTGGTGGTGAAGCCGTACTTGAAGCAGTGCGCGCCGCCCGAGTTCTCGGCGACGTTGCCCCCGATCGAGCACACGATCTGGCTCGAGGGGTCCGGCGGGTAGAAGTGGGTGGGAGCCACCGCGCGGGAGACGGCGAGGTTGGTGACCCCGGGCTGGACGACCACGCGCCGGTTCTCGAGGTCGATCTCGAGGATCCGCCGCATCCGCGCGAGCACGATCAGCACGCCTTGAGCGAGCGGCAGTGCGCCACCCGACAGGCCCGTCCCCGAGCCGCGGGCGACCCACGGCACCCCGGCCTTGAAACACGTGCGCACCACGGCGGCGACCTCGTGGCCGTCACCCGGGAGGACGGCGACCAGCGGCGGCTGGCGGTAGTGCAGCAGGCCGTCGGAGCGGTAGGTGGCGAGCTCCCCGTCCTCGGTGAGCACGTGCTCGGCGCCGCAGATCGCGGTGAGTGAAGCGATCAGCTCCGGTACGCCGACGTCCATCGCCTCAGTATCCCCGATTGCGGGGACGGCGGGGGCCGGAAGGCCGGTCCCTGCGCCGTCGCGGCGCTCTACCTCACCGTGATCTGTTGGTCGCGGCTCACGATCGACGTCTTGGCCGCCGAGGTCTCGAGCAACGGGTCGGCCATGATCGAGGGGTAGGTGTAGCGCAGGCGCACCTGGCCGCTCGTGGTGAACCGGGGGCGCACCTCGAAGTAGGTGTTCGAATGCACGGTCTCGATCGTCTTCCACGCCCCACGACCGTGGGCCCGGAACTGGATCTGCACTCCCTGAGTCCGGCGGGTCATCTTGCCCGTCCAGTACGCGGGGCGCGCCTCGCCCCACACCTTGTCGCGGCCCGGCGCCTTCAGCGTCGTGCTCGGCACCCACAGCGGCATGCGGTACGCGTCCAGCGAGGGCTTCGCCTTATCCCCGGAGGTGTAGAGCCCGGTGGCGAACCCGCCATTGCCGTTGGCCGCGCTGGGCGCGCCATCCTCGATCAGGTACTGGTCGTAGCTGGCCACCCGTGGCGAGCGCCAGCTGATGTACTCGGCCCAGTTGATGTACCGGGCGGCGGTTCCCGGCGCGACCGCGGAGCTCTCGTTCTGCGGGGGGTTCGTGATGTAGCCGTACTCGTCGTTGTAGATCGGATAGTGCTTGCTCGAGCCCCACTCGCGGTTGACCTCGTCGAGCGTGCTCTCCAGGCGCCCGAAGTTCGGGAACGTCGCCCACTGCGGGTTGGCGGACTTGCCGTCGCTGACGGGCGTCGCGTCGTTCGCGTAGGGATGGACGGCGACGCCGGTGACGGTGAACAGGCCCGGGTTGTCCTTGCGGAACGTGCGGCGGCCCGCGGCGGTCGTCGGGCAGCCCGCGTTGCGCGCGGCGGTGCCGGTGAGCTGCTGACCGGTGGGGCTCACGCAGTACAGATCGCGCAGGAACGGCAGCGGCTGGCTCTGCGCCGCGTCACCCGGGAGACCCTGGGGCAGCTTCGCTGAGTGATGGCCGTTCGACAGGGCGTAGCCGTGGGCGGCGAGGTCGCCGATGATGATCGTGTCCCCGGCGTGCCCGGTGACCCGCAGGGCGCGGTAGCCGTCGCGCACGAGGTTGCGATACGAGCCGGGCGCGTAGAGGTACCGCGAGGTGTCGGCCGCCTGGGGGCCGAGGTCCTCGCCGAAGTTCGGCTCGTTCCACAGCGTCCAGAAGTGCACGCGCGGCAGCGCCGACCCCTCGCCCTTGGGCGTGTACTTCCCGTCGTAGCGGCGCGCGACGGCCTGCACGAACGCGCCGTAGTCGGCCGCGTTGGGCTTCCAGGCGAAGTACAGCGCGCCGGGGTTGTGGGAGATGATGTAGTTCGACGGGATCCCGGAGCCCTCGGCCCAGCGCGGCGCGCCGCCGGTGAGGGTGAAGTCGATCGTCATCCCGTCCGCCTTGGCGGCACGCACGATCGTGTCGTACACCGTCCACTTGGCGGCGGAGTAGGCGCTCGGGTTGCTCGCGCTGAAGTGAGCAGGGCGCTTCGTGGCCTCGATGTCGGGCGCGATCGCGTCCCAGTCGAGGTTCACCCGCACCGTGGTGGCACCGAGCGCCTGCATCTCGGCGAGCGTGCCGGCGGGATCGGCGGTGAGCAGGCCGTCGTCCTGGATGATCGCGATCTGCTTGCTCGAGGCGGAGGCGCGCGCGGGCGCGAGCGCCGCCAGGGCGATGCCGGCCACGAGGCACAGCGCGAGCGCGGCGAGCCGGCGGAGAAACGGGGCGGGGGCGCGGAGCGGTGTGGACATGGCCGTAGGAACAGGTGGGGGTGAGTGGAAGTTGCGCGGTTGTCGGGTGGCTGACTCGAGGCGTCAGCCGACGGTGATCGGGGCGACGCGACTCTCCATCGCCGGGCCGTGGGACGGGGTCCAGCGGATCCGGACCGAGCCGCTCGCCGGGAAACGCTCGTCGACGTCGAAGTAGCCGTAGCGGGTGCGGGTGGAGACGGTCGCGATCGTGCTCCAGTGGTGCGTGCCCTTCGCCTCGAACTGGATCTGCGCCGGCGCGCGATGACCCATCGGGTACAGCTTGGCCGGGCGCACGCAGCCCCACACCTCGAGCGTGCCGCCGTGCTTCGCGGTGCTCTGAGGCAGCCAGATCGGCATCCGGAACGCGTAGTAGCCGGGCTTGGGCGCGCCGGTGTAGTTGGCGAGGCCGCTCGCGAACGCGCGGTAGGGCTTATGCGGGACCGGCGGCGGGTCGGCGAACAGGAACTGGTCGTAGGAGAGCAGCCGTGGCATTCGCCAGCTGAGGTACTCCGACCAGTTGATCCAGCGCGCCGCCTTGGCCTGGCTGATCCTGCCCGCCTGCGTGGCCGGTGGGGTGGTGATGTAGCCGAACTCGGTCGAGTACACGTCGAAGCGCTTGGACGAGCCGTAGGCCCGCTGCAGCCGGTCGAGCGTGGTGAACAGCGTGGGCAGCTGGGCGAGCACCGCGTCGTCGGCGCCGCCGGGGATCTTCTGATCTGGCGCGAGCGCCTGTGGGTACGGATGGTCGGCGAACGCGGTGGCGTGGAACAGCACCGGGTTCTGCGCGACGAAGCGCTTGGAGCCGGCCGCGGTGGGCGGACAGTGCTGCAGCGTCGCCGCGCGGCCGCGCAGCGGCTGGTCGTTCGCGCCGACGCAGTACAGCGCCCGTACGAACTGCAGTGGGTCCATCACCGCGAAGTCGTTCGATTTGCCGGCCTGGATGTACGTCCCGACGGGGGCGAGCTCGCCGATGAGCGTCGTGTCGTGGCCGTGGCCGGTGGTGTGCAGCGCCGTCCATGCGGCGTCGGCGAGCAGCCGGTAGTGATAGGGCGAGGAGTCGACCGTGCCGTGGTCGATCGTCTGGGGCGCGAGCTGGAAGCCACCATTGGGTTCGTTCCACAGCGACCAGAACGTCTCCCGCGGCAGCGGGGAACGCGCGCCCGGCGGCGTGAAGTGGCCGCTGTAGCGCGTGCCCACCGCCTCGACGAACTTCTCGAACATGGGGGCGCTCGGATTCCAGTCGACCGGCGGCGGGGTGGACTCCTTGGGCACGCCCGTGCCCTCCGCCCACTTCGGCGGGTAGGGAGCCAGGACGAGGTCGAGTCCCATGTGGTCGCGTGTGAGGTCGCGCGCGATCGTGTCGTAGACGGCCCAGCCGCTTGCCGGATACGCCGCAGGGTTGGCAGCGTCGAAGTGCGGCGGCGTCCGGGAGGTCGGATCGGGGGCGATCGAGCTCCAGGCGAACGACACCCGCACCCGGTTGACCCCGAGCGCGTGCAGCGCGGCGATCTCCCCGGCGGGGTCGGTGAGGATCGCCGATCCCTCGGTGAAGATCGTCTGGAAGTTGTCGTTGCGCGAGCTGAGCGGTGGCAGTGGCCCGTTCGCGCCGTGACGATGACCCGAGGAGGAGCCGAGCACCACGACGAGCACGACCACGATCGCTGCCACGACGAGGACGCCGGCCCCCGCGAGCAGGGCGCGGGTGGAGTGCAGGAACGACGATGGGGGACCGGGGGCGGACAAGCTGGGGGACGATAACGACGGTCCCCCGGGAAAAGTTTCGCCCACGCAGCCACGCCGGCGTCACCCGCGGGCGGCGCCCGAGGCCGGCAGTACACTGCCCCGTCATGCTCCTCCAGGAGGCGGCCAGCGCCCGCGAGGGGGCGCCGACCGACACCCGGGGCCGGGGGCTCGACGCGGTCGTGCGCCACCGGGTACTGCTGCTCATCATCGCGCTCGGCGCCGCGATCCGATTCGCGACGCTCACCGCCCAGAGCTACTGGCTCGACGAATCCCAGGCCGCGCACGAATTGTCGCTGTCGTTCGGTCACATGCTCTCGGCGTGGAGCTCGTCGGAGTGGAACCCGCCGCTCTACTTCCTGGTCGCGTGGCCGTGGGCGCGCGTGTTCGGCACCGGCGAGGCGGGCCTGCGCTCCCTCTCGGCGGTGTTCGGCATCGCGCTGATCGCGGTCTGCTACGGCTGCGCGAGCGAGCTCGTCTCCCGCCGCGCGGGACTGGTGGCGGCGTTGCTGGTCGCCGTCAACCCATTCATGATCTGGTACTCGCAGGAGGCCCGCGAGTACATGCTGCTCACGCTCCTGTCCGCAGGATCGCTGTGGTGCTACGCGCGCGCCTGGCGGACCGGGTCGCGCCGCGACCTCGCCGGGTGGGCGGTCGTCTCCGCGCTCGCGCTGCTCACCCAGTACTTCGCCGGCTTCCTGGTGCTCGCCGAGGGGCTCGTGCTCATCTACCGGCTGCGCAGCCGCTGGAGCGTCGCCGCGCTCGGGCTGCAGGCGCTCGTGCTCGTGCCGTTCGTGCCCCACGTGACTCCCCAGCTGCGCACCCCCGCGCGGTTCATCACCGAACAGCCGCTGCTGCTGCGGCTCAAGCAGGTGCCGGTCACCTTCGCGCTGAACACGCTGTACAAGAGCCCGCTCGTGCAATGGGGATTGATCGGTGCCGCGGTCGCCGCCGCGGTGGTCATCGCGCTGCTGCTCGTCGGCGCCGCGGACCGCGAGCTCCGGGGGGCGTGCCTCGCCGCGATCCCGGCCGCCGCGGTCCTGCTCATCCCGCTGCTCGCCGCGCTCGCCGGCCACGACGACTACCTCGCCCGGGGGCTCATGCCCGCCTGGCCGCCGCTCGCGGTCGTGTTCGCGGCGGCGTGCACGACCCGCCGGGCACCCGCGGCGGGTGGGGTGCTCGCCGCCGTCCTCGTCGGCCTGTTCGTGTGGAGCGGGATCCGCATCGATACCCACCAGAGCTTCCAGCGGCCCGACTGGCGCGCGGTCGCCCGGGCGCTCGGACCGGCGCCGCCCGGGACCCGGGCGATCGTCGCCTACCCCGGCCAGTTCGCCACCGGCCCGCTGTCGGTGTACCTTCCGGGCACGCCGTGGGACGGGCCGGGGCTCGCGCCCGGCACGGACGCCGGACCGGCCACGGTGAGCGAGCTCGACATCGTCGCCAACGCCGCTCAGTCGCTCGCGACGGCGCCGTCCGGGGCCCGGCTGATCGCCCGGCGCGACGTCGACGGCTACCTGGTCGCGCGCTTCGCGCTTGCCACGCCGCTGAGCACGACCGCGGTCGGAATCGAGGCCAGCGCGAACGGCCTGCTGCAGTCCCCAACCGCCGGTGCGGGCGTGATGTTCCAGACGGCGCCGGCGTCGCGATCCGTCGCGGCGGGTGGCTAAGGTACGCCCGCGATGCGGAACCGGCTCGCCCTCATCCTCACCTGCGCGCTCACCGTCCTGTGCGGCGCGAGCGTCCTCGCCGGGCCGGCGCTCGCCGCCAAGGATCACGGCACGAAGACGACGAGTTCGACGTCCTCCGCCACGCACGCCAAGAAGCGTCGTCACCACGCCGCCACGACGGTGCACCGCACCGCCACGGCGGCTCATCACACCTCGACGACGGGTGGCAAGGCGAGCGTTGCCGTCGCCAACCAGATCCTCAACCAGTGCCAGTCCAAGGGTGAGCTCACCCAGAACTTCCCGCGGGCGGACCTCAAGAAGGCGCTGGCGATCATGTCCTCGTCGACCCAGCAGTACAGCGACTGCTCGACCGTCATCCACGACGCGCTCACCCACAACATCACGGCCAAGGACGGCACCGGGGGCGGCTCGGGCAGCTCGACGACGACGATCGTCATCATCGTGGTGGTCGTGCTGCTGCTGCTCGCGGCGGTCTTCGGCGGCCTCGCGGTCCGTCGCCGGCGTGGCAGCGGAGATGACGGAGAGGGCGGAGACGGCAGCGCCCCGGCGCCCAGCACCTCCTGAACCCGGGCACCGCGAGTTCTCCCGGCCCCCGGCCGCGGACGGAGAGCCGGGCCGTCACTAGACTCGATCTCATGTCCTCACAGCGTCAGATCCACGTCGGCCCGGTCGCGATCGGCGGCGGCGCGCCCGTCGCCGTGCAGACGATGACCAAGACCGAGACCGCCGATCTGACGGCGACGCTGGCCCAGATTCAGCGCGTCGCCGAGGCTGGCGCGGACATCGTCCGCGTGGCCGTGCCGCGCGATAAGGACGTCGAGGCGCTGAAGACGATCGTCGCCCAGTCGCCGATCCCGATCATCGCCGACATCCACTTCAACCACACG
>CAXTTD010000135.1:0-8098 GCA_964246945.1 uncultured Solirubrobacteraceae bacterium
GCCGGGTCGGTGAGCACGAGCTCGCCGTCGTCGCCCGCGAGCGCGCCCCCCGCGCGAGCATCGCCGTGTGCGACACCGCCGACGCCGCGTCGGTGGCCGCGATGGCCGACCGGGTCACCGCGGAGCTCGGCGGCGTCGACATCCTCGTCAACTGCGCCGCGCCGGCCAACACCGGCCCGATGGCCGACTCCGAGATGGACTCCCAGCTCGCGGTCAAGGTGAAGGGCTACCTGCGCTGCGCCCGCGCGTTTGCCCCGCAGATGACCGAGCGGGGGTGGGGACGGATCGTCAACGTGAGCGGCCTCGCCGCTCGCTCGACCGGCTCGGTGGTCGGGTCGGTGCGCAACGTGGCGGTCGCGGCGATGACGGCCAACCTTGCCGACGAGTACGGCCGCCACGGCGTGAACGTCACCGTCGTGCACCCCGGCATGACGGTGACCGAGCGCTTCGCCGACACCCTGGCCGCGATCGCCGAGGCCCGCGGGACGACGCCCGACCACGTCGAGGCCGGGTTCGCGGCCGCGACCTCGGTCGGCCGGGTGGTCACCGCCGCCGAGGTGGCGGACGTGATCGCGTTCCTGTGCAGCCCGCGCAGCGTCGCGGTGAGCGGCGACGCGATCGCCGCCGGCGGCGGCGCCCGCGGGTCGATCCACTACTGACGCCGGGGGTGCACCGGCGCGAGTGACCGCGCCCCTCCGCTCGGGCGACTCGCCATCCGCGACCGGCGACCGCCCCGGGACGATCAGCGTTCGCTGCACCCGAGATGGTCCCGGAGTGGACCCCGCGCGCCACCGCCCAACCCCACTCTGAGCTCGGAAGCGGTTGCCCCGCCCCACAGAGCGCTCAGAGTGCGGTGGACGGGGCCCCGCGACGGCCCCGTGGCCGAGCCGCCCGACACGCGCACCGCGGGGCGGCGCGGCGCCCGCGGGCCGATGGGCCCCACCCCGCGCCGCGATTCAGAGCGCGATGATCGCGTCCATCCCGACCCTTGCGCCGCGGGGCAGGGCGGAGACGCCGATCGCCACCCGGGCGGGCGGGCCGGATTCGAAGAACGAGCCGTAGACCTCGTTGACGGCGGCGAAGTCGCCCATGTCGGTGAGGTAGATCGTCACCTTCACCGCGTCGCCGAGGCCGGCGCCGGCGGCCCCGCAGACCGCGGCGAGGTTCTCCAGGCAGCGGCCGGCCTGCTCGGCGGCTGAGCCGGCGACGAGCTCCCCGGTGCGCGGGTCGAGCGGGATCTGCCCCGAGCAGAACAGGAGGTCCCCGGCGCGCACCGCGTGCACGTAGGGTCCGATCGCCTCCGGGGCGTTGGGTGCGGTCACCGGTTCACGCGTGGCGGGCATCACGATCTCCTCTCGTGCGGCGGGACATGATTGTGCGGAGCCTATTGACCCCCGAACTGGCGGGTAGCCTCGCCGTAGATGGCCAACCGGCTCGCCTCCGAGACCTCGCCGTACCTGCTCCAGCACGCCGAAAACCCGGTGGACTGGCACCCCTGGGGTCCGGAGGCGCTCGACCGCGCCCGCGCGCAGGAGCGCCCGCTGCTCGTCTCGATCGGCTACTCGGCCTGCCACTGGTGTCACGTGATGGCCCACGAGTCCTTCGAGGATCCGGCGGTGGCGGCGCTCATGAACGAGCGCTTCGTGTGCGTGAAGGTCGATCGCGAGGAGCGCCCGGACGTCGACGCGGTGTGCATGGAGGCCTGCCAGTCAATGACCGGGCAGGGCGGCTGGCCGCTGAACTGCTTCCTCACCCCCGAGGGCACGCCGTTCTTCGCCGGCACCTACTACCCCCCGGCGTCGCGTCCGGGGATGCCGAGCTGGACGGCGGTGCTCGACGCCGTCGACGGCGCCTGGCGCGAGCGCCGCGAGGAGATCGTCGCCCAGGGACAGCGGATCGCCGCCTCGCTCGGCGGCGCCTCCAACCTGCCCGCCGACGCCGGCGCGATGACGCAGGACACGCTCGAGCAGGCGGTCCAGGGCCTGCGGGCCGCCTATGACGCCGCCGGGGGCGGGTTCGGCGCCGCCCCGAAATTCCCTCAGGCATCGCTGCTTGAGTTCCTGCTCGCCCGGGGCGAGCGGGAGATCCCGCTGGGGATGCTCGACGCGATGGCCGCCGGCGGCATCTACGACCAGGTCGGCGGCGGCTTCAGCCGCTACAGCGTCGACGCGACCTGGACCGTCCCCCACTTCGAGAAGATGCTCTACGACAACGCCCTGCTCGCCCGCGCCTATCTGCACGGCTTCCAGGTGAGCGGCGCGCCGCGGTACCGGCGGGTGTGCGAGGAGACGCTCGACTGGGTGCTGCGGGAGCTGCGCGGCCCCGAGGGAGGCTTCTACTCGGCGCTCGACGCCGACTCTGAGGGGGTCGAAGGCCGCTACTACGTGTGGACGCTCCCCGAGCTGCGCGACACGCTCGCCGACCCGCGTCTCGCCGAGGCCGCGATCGCGTTCTTCGGCGCGAGCGCGGCCGGCAACTTCGAGGGCGCCAACGTGCTCGAGGGCCGCGGCCCCGAGCCTGACCCGGCAACTCTCGCCGAGATTCAGGCCACGCTGTACGCAGTGCGCGAGCAGCGGGTGCGTCCCGGCACCGACGACAAGCGCCTGTGCGCGTGGAACGCGCTGATGATCTCTGCGCTCGCGCAGGCCGGCGCCGCCCTCGAGCGCGACGACTACCTGCAGGCGGCGACCGGGTGCGCGGAGTTCGTGCTCGCTGAGATGCGCACGCCCGACGGACGTCTGCTGCGCACCTTCAAGGACGGACACGCGCACGTCGCCGGCTACCTCGAGGACCACGCCTACCTGCTCGAGGCGCTGCTCACCCTGTACGAGGCGAGCCTCGAGGAGCGCTGGTACACGGAGGCCGTCGCTCTCGCCGAGATCCTGCTCGCGCAGTTCGCCGACCCCGAGCGGGGCGGCTTCTTCACCACCGACGCGGGCGGCGGCTCGGGCTTCCCTCGCCGCAAGGACCTCGACGACGCTCCCACCCCGTCCGGCGGCTCGGCGGCCGCGTTCGGGCTGCTGCGCCTCGCCCGCCTCTCGGGTGAGGCCCGCTACGAGGATGCCGCTCACGGCGTGCTCGCGGTCGTCTCGCCGCTCCTCGGCCGCCACCCGCTCGGCTTCGGTCACGCCCTGCAGGCGCTCGATTTCGCGCTCGCGCCGGTGCGCGAGGTCGCGGTGGTCGGTCCGGCCAAGGCCCCCGAGACCCGAGCGCTGCTCGACGTCGTGCGCAACGCGTTTCGCCCCCATGCGGTGCTCGCCGGCGGACCGGGCGCGGGCGCTGAGGCGGCCGTCCCGCTGTTGCGCGAGCGCCCCGCCGCAGCCGACGGCGGCGCGCTCGCCTACGTGTGCGCGGGGTTCGTGTGCCGCGCCCCGGTCACCGAGCCGGCCGCGTTGGCCGCAGCGCTGTGAGGCCGTTCGGAGCGCGCATGCGCGCTCCGGGATCTGGCGCATGCGCCAGACCCCGGGCCGGGGGGGGGGGGGGGCGCCCCCCCCCCCCCCCCCCCCCGGCGGGGGCGCATGCCCCCCGGCCCCCCATATCTCTCAGAGGACGGGCAGGTAGCGCTCGAGCTCCCAGGGGGTGACCTGCACGCGGTAGTCGTCCCACTCCTGGCGCTTGATCTCGATGTAGCGGTTGAACATGTGCTCGCCGAGCGCGCGCAGCACGAGCTCGGATTCGGCGGTGAGCTCGATCGCCTCCCCGAGTGTCTCGGGCAGCTGCTCGATGCCCAGGCGCCGGCGCTCGTCGGGCGAGAGGTGATAGAGGTTCTTCTCCATCGGGTCGGGCAGCTCGTAGCCGTGCTCGATGCCCTCGAGGCCCGCCTGCAGGAGTACCGCGAAGGTGAGGTAGGGGTTGCACGCGGGGTCCGGGCAGCGCAGCTCCATGCGCGTGGCCCGCTCCTTGCCGGGGTGGTAGAGCGGCACTCGCACGAGCGCCGAGCGGTTGCGCCGCGACCAGGCGACGTACACCGGCGCCTCGTACCCGGGCACCAGGCGCTTGTAGGAGTTCACCCACTGGGCGAAGATCGAGCAGATCTCCCGCGCGTGGCGCAGCTGGCCGGCGACGAACGCCTTGCCGACGTCGGAGAGGAAGTACTCGTCGTCGGGGTCGTAGAACGCGTTGACCTCCCCCCGGAACAGTGACTGGTGGGTGTGCATCCCCGAGCCGTTGACGCCGAACAGGGGCTTGGGCATGAACGTCGCGTGCAGGCCGTACTTCATCGCGTATTCCTTGACCGTGATGCGATAGGTCATGCAGTCGTCGGCCATCTTCAGCGCGTCGGCGTAGCGCATGTCGATCTCGTGCTGGCTGGGGCCCGCCTCGTGATGGGTGTACTCGGTGTGGATCCCGAGCTTCTCCAGCGCGAGCACCGTCTCCCGGCGCAGATCCGAGCCGGCGTCGAGCGTGGTGAGATCGAAGTAGCCGCCCTCGTCGAGCACCTCGGTCGACTTGGAGTCCCGGAAGTAGAAGTACTCGAGCTCGGGTCCGACGTGGAAGTGATCGAAGCCCATCGCCTCCGCGCGCTGCACGGCGCGGCGCAGGACATGGCGGGGATCGCCCTCGTAGGGGGTGCGCTCAGGGGTGAGCACGTCGCAGAACATCCGCGCCACGCCCGCCTCGTCGGGGCGCCACGGCAGCTCGCTGAACGTCGCCGGGTCCGGCTGGGCGATCATGTCGGACTCCTCGATCGCGTTGAAGCCGGTGATCGAGGAGCCGTCGAAGCCCATCCCGCTCTCGAACGCGTCGGGCAGCTCGGTGGCGTTGATGGAGAACGCCTTCAGCTGACCCAGGATGTCGGTGAACCACATCCGGATGAAGCGAATCCCCCGCTCCTGCACCATGGAGACGACGTCGTCGGCGGTGAGCGGCGGCTGGTCCATGCGGCGGGGTACGTTACCGGCGAGCCGGGCGGTCCGGGTTGGCCACCGGGCCAGGGTGGGTGCGGAGCTCCGTGCGCGTCCGGGTGGCCGAGTGGTCGGCTACAGCCAGCGCCGGGCCCAGCGCTGCAGCTCGCCGAGCGCCGGCTCGAGCTCGTGGCCCATCTCCGAGAGCGCGTAGCGGACCCGCAGGGGCGGGCCGGAGACCACCTCGCGGGTGACGAGGCCCCGGCCCTCGAGCTCCTTCATCCGCTCGGAGAGCAGCCGGTCGGAGAGCTCCGGGATCGCCGCGGCGACCTCGGAGAAGCGCAACGGCCCGTCCATCAGCGTGCGTAGGATCGCGCCCGTCCAGCGGCGGCCCACCATCTCGACGGCCTCGTGGTAACGCGGGCACACCGACCCGGTGGTTCGCTGCGCGTCGAGTGACTCGCCGGCGGCCATCGAAGGTGAGCTTACCGGTCCGCGCCCGGGCCTCCCGCCCCGTCGGGGCACCGCCCCGACCCGGGCGTCGGGGGGCCGGTTCGACTCTCCCCCCGGGACCGCTCAGGAGATACGATGGAATCCGAACGGAGAGCAGGGAGGCGGAGAGGGCCATCAGGCATCCATGGGTGCGCCTGCAGTTGGGCCCGGTCGCCCGCCTCGCCGTGGCCCGAGGTGCCCTCCATCGTCTCGTCGATGGCCGCAACGCCATTCTGGGCTCGCGAGGAGGGGGGTCGGCAGAGTAGCGACGGGGTAGCAGCTCACCGTCGCGCCGCCCATCGCTTTGAGCTAGGTTGCGAGTCAGTCGCACCCGCGCAATCCCTCAAGTCAAGCGAGCGCACGTGTCCGAACCGAAATCCGAAGTCGCAGCCGCCGATCCGTCCCCCGATCTCGCCGCTGCGACCGCGCCCGCATCCGCGTTCGAGCCGGCCGCCGAGGCGCTCGTTTGCGAGGAGCTGCTCGTCGAGGACATCTCGATCGACGGCATGTGCGGTGTCTACTGACGCCCTGGTGCCCGTCTGGACGGGCCGTCTCGCGGGGATGCGGGGCGCCTGATGGCGAGCGGCTGGTTCGAGACGGTCGCGGAGGCCGAGCGTCGGGCACGGCGCACGTTGCCCCGATCGGTGTACAAGGCGATCATCGCCGGTTCCGAGCGGGGGACGACGATGGCCGACAACCTCGCCGCGTTCGCCGAGCTCGGCTTCGCGCCCCACGTCGCCGAGGCGCCCGCGGAGCGTGACCTGTCGACGTCGGTGATGGGACAGCCGCTCGGCCTGCCGGTGATGATCTCGCCGACCGGCGTGCAGGCGGTGCACCCCGATGGCGAGGTCGCGGTGGCCCGCGCCGCCGCCGCGCGCGGCACGGCCATTGGACTGAGCTCGTTCGGATCCAAACCGGTCGAGGAGGTCGTGGCGGCCAATCCCCAGACGTTCTTCCAGACGTACTGGTGCGGCACCCGGGATCGCCTCACGCAGCGGCTCGAGCGCGCCGAGCGGGCCGGCGTCGTCGGGCTCATCGTGACGCTCGACTGGCAGTTCTCCCACGGTCGCGACTGGGGCAGCCCCACGATCCCCGACACGCTTGACCTGAAGACGATGCTGTCGTTCGCGCCGGAGACGATCATCCGGCCCAAGTGGCTCGCCGCATATGCGAAGACCGGCGGGCCACCGCAGCTCACGGTGCCGAACATGACCATCGAGGGCGAGGCCCCGCCGACGTTCTTCACCGCTTACGGAGAGTGGATGCAGACCCCGCCGCCGACGTGGGAGGACCTGCGCTGGCTCGTGTCGTGGTGGGAGGGGCCGGTGATGATCAAGGGCATCGGACGGCCCGACGACGCTCGGCGTGCCGTCGACATCGGCGCCGCCGCGATCTCGGTCTCCAACCACGGCGGCAACAACCTCGACGGGCAACCGGCATCGATTCGCCTGCTACCGGCCGTCGCCGAAGCGGTTGCCGGTGAGATCGAGGTCCTCCTCGACTCCGGCGTCCGCCGCGGCTCGGACACGGTCAAGGCGCTCGCCCTCGGTGCGCGGACGACGATGATCGGTCGCGCGTATCTGTGGGGGCTGGCCGCGGGCGGCCAGGCCGGCGTGGAGCACGTCCGCGACATCGTCCAGGGCGGCATCGCCTCGGCGATGCGCGGACTCGGGCGGGCGTCGGTGGCCGAGCTCGTGCCCGACGACGTGCTCGTGCCGGCCGGCTTCGCCGCCGGAACGGCCGTCGCCGTGTGAGCGCCCGGACGAGCGTCGCCGGCGTGAGCGCGGTCCGGCTGGCGCTCGATTCCTCGACCCGGGTGCTCGCCGACGGCGAGGTCGTGGTCGGCGGTCAGCCGATGCGGCTGCTGCGCCTCTCGCCCGCCGGCGCGCGGCTGCTCGTGCAGTGGGCGCAGGGCGGCGCGGTCGCCGAGGACCCGGCCGTCCGGCAGCTCGCCGCGCGCCTGATCGACAATGGCATCGCCCATCCGGTTCCCGTCGGCGGCCGGTGGACGACGCGCGAGGTCGCGGTCGTGATCCCTACCCGTGACCGCCCCGACCTGCTCGCAGGCTGTCTGTCGCGGATCGGGGAGATGGCCGAGATGGTCGTCGTCGACGACGGCTCCCGCGACCCCGCGGCGATCGCCGCGGTCGCCCACGAGGGTGGGGCGCGCGTGATCCGCCTCGATCCCGGTCGCGGCCCGGCGGCCGCCCGCAACGCCGGGCTGGCCGCGACGCGGGCGCCGCTCATCGCCTTCGTGGACTCCGACACGCAGCCGCAGCCCGGCTGGCTTGCGACGCTCATCGCCCATCTGGAGGATCCGCGCACCGGCGCGGTGGCGCCCCGGATTGCGGTCCCGGCCGGTCGCTCGACACTCGCCGCCTACGAGGCGGTGCGTTCGCCCCTGGACCTCGGCGCCGAGCCGCGCGTGGTCGGCCCCGGACGCCGGGTCGGCTGTGTCCCGGCGGCGGCGCTGCTCGTCCGCCGCGCGGCGCTGCCCCCGGGCGGGTTCGACAGCGAGCTGCGCTACGGGGAGGACGTCGATCTCGTGTGGCGGCTGGCCGACGCCGGCTGGACGGTGCGCTACGAGCCCGCCGCCGTGGTCGAGCACCCCCACCGTGTCGGCACGCGCGCGTGGCTGGCCCAGCGCATCGCCTACGGCTCCTCGGCGGGGCCGCTCGCGGCCCGTCATCCCGGACGCGTGCGGCACGTCATGCTGCCGGCCTGGGCGCTCGCACCGTGGGGGCTCGCGCTCGCCGGTCATC
>CAXTTD010000136.1:0-8096 GCA_964246945.1 uncultured Solirubrobacteraceae bacterium
GAGCCCACCCGGGCGCGCGGCACCGCCGCCCGGGCGGGCCCCGTCCCGAGGAGAAGCGCCGCGCAGGCGGCCAGGCAGCCAAGCGCTCCGGTGAGCAGACGCCGTGACAAGGCGCCTAAATGTAGGGCAAACCGAGGATCGCGCGTGCCGCGCCGAGATCCGGCGCGCGCTGGAGCGCGTCCTGCAGATCCCGGCCGCCGCCGAGGCGCTCGAGGTACCAGGGATAGAACTTGCGCAGGTAGCGACCCGCCCGCTCCTCGCCGAGGTGCTCGACCGCGGAATCCATCACCCAGGCGAGCTCCACGAGGACCTGCTCGCGGGTCGGCTCGCCGTGGCTCGTCCCCAGCAGCTGCGAGAACAGCCACGGGTTGCCGAGCGAGCCGCGGGCGAGGGCGATCGCCGCGGCCCCCGTCTGGGCGTGGGCCTCACGGGCGAGCTCGGGCGTGCGTAGGCCGCCGGAGAGGACCACCGGGACCGGCAGCTCCTCGATGATCGCCCGCGCGAGCTCGTAGTCGGGGCGACCGGTGTGACGCTGGGAGGCGTGACGGGGGTGAAGGCAGAGCCCGGCGACCGCCCCGGAGTTGGCGAGGCGGCGCATCAGCTCGATCCCGCTCGCGTCACCGGGACGCAGCCCCGTACGGAGCTTCACCGGCACCGGCAGCCCGCGGCCCCGCGCCGCCGCCCGGGCTATCGCGACCGCCTTGTCGGGATCGGCGAGCAGCGCGGCGCCGGCGCCGGTCTTGCACACCTTGGGGACCGGGCAGCCCATGTTGATGTCGATGAGGTCCGCGCCGGCGGCGGCCACCCGCTCGGCCGCGGAGGCCATCACCTCGGGGTCGTGCCCGAACAGCTGGATGGAGATCGGCCCACCCACCCGCTCGTCGGGGTGGATGCGCAGCAGCTCGGTGAGCGTGCGCGCGTTGCCGTGGTGTACGGCGAAGCTCGAGACCATCTCGGAGACCGCGAGACCGGCGCCGTAGCGCTTGGCCTGCAGGCGCACGAACCAGTTGCCGATCCCGGCCAGGGGAGCGAGCACGACGCGGTTGGGGATGGCCACGCCACCGAGCTCCCACGGCTCGCTCAGGGTCGCGGTCGGGCTGTCGGTGAGGGTGGCCACGGCGGTTTCATGGTACGAATCCTGGTCGTGGACCTCGCGACGACCCTCGCCCCGTGGGCGGCGGCAGTGGAAGAGCTCATCCCCGGGATCGACCTCTTCGACGCCCACACCCACCTCGGGCAGAACGACCCCGACGGGATGACCCAGACCCCAGCGGAGCTGCTCGAGCGCCTGCGCCTCGCCGACGCCGGCACGGCGTTCACGTTCCCGATGCACGAACCGGACGGCTATCCCGCGGCCAACGACATGGTGATCGCCGCCGCCGCGGACTCCGGCGGCCGGTTGATCCCGTTCTGCCGCGTCTCCCCGGCCGCCGACGAGAACGCGGTCGCCGAGGCGCGCCGCGCGCTCGACGTGGGCGCGCGGGGGATCAAGCTGCACCCCCGCGCCGAGCAGTTCACGCTCGACCACCCGGCGGTACGTGAGCTCGCCGCGATCGCCGCCGAGCGCGAGCTGCCGATGCTCGTGCACGCCGGCCGGGGGATCCCCGCCCTCGGGGCCCACATGGTCGCGCTCGCCGGCGAGTTCCCGGCCGCCCGCTTCATCCTCGCCCACGCCGGGATCACCGACCTCGCGTGGCTGTGGCGGGTCGCCCCCGACCATCCGAACCTGCTGTTCGACAGCTCGTGGTGGATCGGGCCCGACCTGCTCACGCTGTTCACACTCGTCCCCCCCGGCCAGATCGTGTTCGCCTCCGACGCGCCCTACGGGGACCCGCTCGTCGGCTCGATCACCCAGACGCGGCTGATGCTCCAGGCCGGGCTCTCCACTGAGCAGACCCGGCGTTTTGGCGGCGGCCCGGCGGGCCGGATCGCCGCCGGCGCGCGGCGGGCCGCCGCGGGCGGGGCGGGCGGCGCGCGCGACCGACCGGCCCGGCTGCTGCTCGAGCGGGTGCTCTCGTTCGCGACGAACGGCGCCCTGTCGATGATGCGCGGCGACCCCGACGGCCGTGGCCGCGAGCAGGTCTCGCTGGCCCGACTCGCCTGCAACGTTCCGGACGGGACCGAGGACGAACCGGTGTTCGTCGCGCTCGCGGGTCTGCTCGACACGTTCGCGGCGCTCGCCGACGCCGAACCGGACGATCGCGCGCCGCGGCTGCTGCTCATGCTCGCCGCGGCGGTGGCCCGCACGCCCGACGTGCCGCTGCCGGCGGGCGCCGTGGAGCTGACCGCGAGCCCGTGACCACGAGAGCCCGCCCTCCGTTCCGGAGCAGGGGGCGAGACCTCCGCATGGCGCACTCTGGGAGCTTCAGCGGGAGCAGCGACCGCTTAGACGCCCAGAGTGCCCGCGCACCCGCGAGCACGCTAGGACCCGTATGCGCCAGTGCGCGAGCCGAGGACGCTGTGCGCGCCCTCGAGGTCCCGCGGACGGGGTTTCGCACTTAATCCGATCGAGATGGTGAAGCAGGCGGGGCGGCGGGTGCGGTGGCGCGCTCCCAGATGAGGCGCAGGCCGGTGAGGGTGAGCCGGGCGTCGAGAGCGTCGACGCGAACGCGGACCATCGGCACCAGCGCGCCCGAAAGACCGCCGGTGGCGATCAGCGGGGTGTCCTCGCCGAGTTCCTCGCGCAGGCGCCCGACGATGCCGTCGACCTGGCCGGCGAACCCGAACACGATCCCCGACCGGATCGCCTCCACCGTCGACTTGCCGATCAGCGCGCGCGGCTCGACGAGCTCGACCTTGGGCAGCTTCGCCGCCCGCTGGTAGAGCGCGTCGATCGAGATCTCCGCCCCCGGAGTGATGATCCCGCCGAGGTACTCGCCGGCCCCCGAGACGATGTCGTAGGTGATCGCGGTGCCAAAGTCCACCACGATGCAGCCGCGGCCCATGCGCTCGTAGGCGGCGATCGCGTTTACCAGGCGGTCGGCGCCGACCTCGCGCGGGTTGTCCATGCGGATCGGCATGCCGGTGCGCAGACCGGGACCGACGATGAGCATCTCGTGGCCGAGGTAGCGCCCGGCCATCTGCGCCCACTCCTCGGAGAGCAGCGGCACCGTCGAGGAGACGATCGACCCGTCGATGTCAGCGAACGCGAGCCCGCGCAGCGCGAGCAGGTTGGCCAGGCGCGCGCCGAGCTCGTCGCTGGTCGACTCCGCGCGGGTGGCGAACCGCCAGTCCTCGGCGACCTCGCTCGCCCCCTCGGCGTAGACGCCGAAGTGGGTCTGGGTGTTTCCGACGTCGACGACGAGCAGCACGGGCGGCGGTTATATCAGCGGCGGGCCGGCCCGGCGGACCGCCGGAGCGGCCGGGGACTCGGTGAGCTCGGCGAGGCGCTGGGCGAGGCGGGTGCCGTCGGGGAGAGCGAGCTCGGGCTCGAGCTCGAGCAGCGGCACCAGCACGAACCGTCGGGTGCTCACCTCGGCGTGCGGGAGGGTGAGCCGCTCGGAGGCGTAGTGGGTATCGCCGAGCAGCAGCAGGTCGACGTCGATGACCCGCGGTCCGTGGCGAGGCCCGCCGGCGGCGCGGCCGACCTCGCGCTCGGTCGCCTTGCACGCATCGAGCAGCGCCTCGGGGTCAAGCTCGGTGCGCACCGCGACGCACGCGTTGAGGAATTCGGGTTGGTCGAGCACGAGGCCGACCGGCTCGGTGTCGTAGGTGCTCGAGGAGCGGGTGACTGCGACGCCGTGGGCGGGCAGCGTGGCCACCGCCGCGCGCAGGTGCTCGCGCCGGGAGCCAAGGTTCGAGCCGAGGCCGAGGTACCCGGTGTCGGTCACGCGTCGGGATCGGCCTCGCGCCACACCTCGACCGAGACCTCGGTCACCGGCAGCGCGAGCGGCGGCTCGGGCTTGGCCGCCTTCACCCACACCGCGCGGGCGTCGTAGCGCTCGAGCAGGCGGTCGGCGATCGCCGCACACAGCCGCTCGAGGGTGCGGTAGGAGCGCTGCTGGGCTACCAGGTTGGCCATCTCGCACACCTGCCCGTAGTCGATCGTGTCTTCGATGCGGTCGGTGATCGTCGCGTCGCATTCGCCGGCGTCCATACGCAGGTCGAGCAGCAGACGCTGGCCCACCTCGCGCTCGGCGGCGGTGACGCCGCAGTGGGTGAACAGCGACAGGCCGCTGATCTCGATCGTCACCTCGGGCTCGGAGCCGTCCTCGACGTCGTCGTCGTCGAACTCCTCCTCGTCGTCGGGGGCGTCGCTCATGGCTCCGGCAACGTAGCAGCCGTGGTGAGCAGGGCATCCCGCGTGGCGGCGACGTCGTGGACGCGGAAGATGCGGGCCCCGCGCTCGTAGGCGAGCACATTGGTGGCGACCGTCGCCGCGCCCCGGCCGGTGAAGTCCCGGCCGGTGATCGTGCCCAGGAAGCTCTTGCGCGAGGTGCCGACCACCAGCGGGCGGCCGAGCGCGGCGAGCTCGGGGAGCCGGCGCAGCAGCTCGAGGTTGTGGACGAGCGTCTTGCCAAAGCCGATCCCCGGGTCGAGCCACACCCGCTCGGGGTCGATCCCGCACACGACCGCGGTCTCCAGGCGCTCGCGCAGGAACGCCCCGACCTCGGCCACGACGTCCGCGTAGCGAGGGTCATTCTGCATCGTGCGCGGTTCGCCGAGCATGTGCATGAGCACGCAGTCCACGCCGCGCTCGGCGATGAGATCGGCCATCGCCGGATCGCCGCGCAGCGCGGTGACGTCGTTGACGAGGCTCGCCCCCGCGTCGAGCGCCGCCGCGGCGACCGCCGCCTTCGAGGTGTCGATCGAGATCCGTGCCTGCCCGCCGGCGGCACGCAGGCCGAGGATCACCGGGATCACCCGGCGCAGCTCCTCCTCGGTGGAGACCGGCTCCGCGCCCGGCCGGGTCGACTCCCCGCCGACGTCGATGATCCCCGCGCCCTGGCGCTCGAGGGCGATGCCGTGCTCGACCGCCCGCTGGGCGTCGAGGTACTCCCCGCCGTCGGAGAACGAGTCCGGGGTCACGTTGAGGATCCCCATCACCTGGAAGACGGGGGCGCTGTGGCTCATCGGGGCACTGGGACCGTCAACCCTCGTCTTCGGGCCAGCGGCCGGTGCGGTCGAAGTATTCGCGGGCGCGCTCCTCCTCGACGCGGTCGTCGTTGGAGCTCACGCCGAGCCGGTAGAGCCAGTTGATCATCCACACGGTCACGGCGACGATGATGATGGCGACGCCGGCCGCCGACTCGAGCGAGTGGGTGGTGGCGAGGTTCGAGTAGCTGCCGTGGCCGGCGATGATCAGCGCCACCCCGATCGCGGCGATCGTGACCGGCAGCCAGACCCGGGTGAACTGGACGAGAAAGCTCCCGAACGTGAAGTCCTGATCGTGCTTCTCGTTCATCGTGGCACCGACGTTACCCGGGCGCGCGTGAGGCCGGGCCGCCGACCCCTGCGCCCGGACCCGGGCGGCCTACTCAGCGGTGCCGAAGCCGGGGCGGGGAAGCGGGCGCGGTGCGTCGGGTCGGCTGCGCTCCGGAGTGGCCGGCGGGATCGCGGGCGGCTCAGCGGGGGCCGGCGCGGCCGAGCCGAACACGTCCTCCTCGGTGCGGCCCTCGAGCAGCGCCTCGAACTCGGCCTTCTCGATCGTCTCGCGCTTGATGAGGAGTTCGGAGAGCAGGGTGAGCGACTCGCGCCGGCTGGAGAGGATGTCCTTGGCCTGGACGTGGGCGACCTCGACGATGCGGCGGATCTCGTCGTCGATCTCGCGCGCGATCTCGTCGGAGTAGTCGGGCTGGGAGCTGAACTCGCGGCCGAGGAACGGCTGACCCTGGTCGTGGCCGAACACGCGCGGCCCGAGCTTCTCCGACATACCGAAGCGCATCACCATCTGCTTGGCGGTCTGGGTGACCTTCTCGAGGTCGTTGGAGGCGCCGCTGGTGATCTCCTCGAAGCAGATCTCCTCGGCGGCGCGGCCCCCGAGGGTCATCGCCATCGTGTCCTGCAGCTCGGCGCGCGTGGTGAGGAACTTGTCCTCGCCCGGTAGCGAGATCGTGTAACCGAGGGCCTGGCCGCGGCTGACCACCGAGATCTTGTGGATCGGATCGGAGTTCGGCAGGTAGTGGCCGACGATCGCATGGCCCATCTCGTGGTACGCGGTGATCTTCCGCTCCTTGGCCGACATCACCCGCGTCTTCTTCTCGGGGCCGGCGATCACCCGCATGATCCCCTCCTCGAGCTCGTGCTGGGTGATCTCGCGCTTGCCGCTGCGGGCGGCGAGCAGGGCGGCCTCGTTGACGAGGTTGGAGAGATCCGCACCGGTGAAACCGGGCGTCTGGCCGGCGAGCACGTCGACGTCGATCTCCCGCGCCAGCGGCTTGCCGCGGGTGTGGACCTCGAGGATCTTCTTGCGCCCGCTGCGGTCGGGCCGGTCGACCACGATCTGACGGTCGAAAGGGCCGGGGCGCAGCAGCGCCGGGTCGAGGATGTCCGGGCGGTTGGTGGCGGCGATGAGGATGATGTTGTCCTTCATCTCGAACCCGTCCATCTCGACGAGCAGCTGGTTGAGCGTCTGCTCGCGCTCGTCGTGACCTCCGCCCATGCCGGCGCCGCGGTGCCGGCCGACGGCGTCGATCTCGTCCATGAAGATGATGCAGGGGGAGTTCTGCTTGGCCTGTTCGAACAGGTCCCGGACGCGGCTCGCGCCGACCCCGACGAACATCTCGACGAAGTCCGAGCCGCTGATGGAGAAGAACGGCACGCCCGCCTCGCCGGCGACCGCTCGCGCGAGCAGGGTCTTACCAGTGCCCGGTGGGCCGTAGAGCAGGACACCCTTGGGGATCCGGGCGCCGAGCGCCTGGAACTTCTTGGGGTTCTCCAGGAACTCCTTGATCTCGTGCAGCTCCTCGACCGCCTCGTCGGCGCCGGCGACGTCGCGGAAGGTGATCTTCGGCGAGTCGACCGCCATCCGCTTCGCCCGGGACTTGCCGAACGACATCACCTTCGAGCCGCCGCCCTGGACCTGATTCATGAGGAAGAACCAGAAGGCGATGAACAGGATCACCGGCAGCAGGTAGGTGAGCAGCGAGAGCCAGGCGCTCGAGGACTTCGTCTGCACGTTGAAGTCCTGAGCCGGGACGTGGGCCTCGGCCTCCTTGATGAGAGTCGGGGCGTACTGGTCGGGATAGCCGACCGTGTAGCTGCCGCCGTTGTTCTTCAGCGTGATCTCGACCGAGTTCGCCTTCTGGTCGAGCGTGAGCTTCTGGACCTTGTTGGCCTTGAGCTGCTGATTGAGGTTGCCGAACGTGTAGTGCCGGCTGTGGTGCGAGCTTCCGATCAGCTTCTGCGCGAAGAACGCCAGCACCACGACGATCAGGATCGGAAATGCCGCGCTCTTGAAGAACCTGCTCATGTCAGAAGGTCCGCGGCGGGAGGGGCAACCGCAGATGAGCCAGCGTAGCAGCCGGGCCCCCTCGTCCCGCCGGTCCGGATCACGGCTCGAGCGCGGCGACGTAGGGCAGGTTCCGGTAGCGCTCGGCGTGATCGAGGCCGTACCCGATGGCGAACTCGTCGGGGATCTCGAAGCCGACATACCGGGTGTGCAGGTCGACCTTGCGCCGGTCGGGCTTGATCAGCAGCGCGCACACCTCGAGGCTCGCCGGGTGGCGTCCAGCGAGGTTGCGCAGCAGGTACTGCAGCGTGAGCCCGGAGTCGACGATGTCCTCAACAATGAGCACATGGCGGCCCTCGATCACCGCGTCGAGGTCCTTGAGGATCCGCACCACGCCCGAGGAGCGCGTCGCCGAGCCGTAGGAGGCGACCGCCATGAAGTCGACCTCGACGGGCATCGTGAGCCGGCGCATGAGGTCCGAGACGAAGAACATCGCCCCCTTGAGCACCCCGATGAGCACCAACTCCCGCCCGGCGTAGTCGCGGTTGATCTCCTCCGCGAGCTCGTCGATGCGACGTCCGAGCGCCTCGGCGGGCACGAGGATCCGCCCGACCTTCGAATCGCCCATCCCATCCGGCTCGGGCTCGCTCATGGGCGGCAGTCTATGCGGCGCCCGCGTCGGGGCTGGGTCGGGCGCCGCATAGAC
>CAXTTD010000137.1:0-6499 GCA_964246945.1 uncultured Solirubrobacteraceae bacterium
CTCGTATTCGATGAGCTGCTCGCACACCGCCCAGGCGAGCGCCTCGAACGGATCCGGACGGGCGGCGACGCGCCGGCCGGGGTTCGCGCGGACCGCCGGGCCGATTAGCGGGTCGAAGCGAAACCGCTCGTAGAACGGCGCGAGATCCTGATCGATGCCGGTGGCACGCCGCATCCGCTCGATCCCCCACTCCGCGAGCTCGCGATCGGCGGCGCGGGCACCGAACAGCACGCGGTCGGCGGAGACCTGCGCGATGCGGGTCCACACCGGGGCGCCCTCGCGGTGCAGCAACCGGTGCACGACGCCGCCGCGGACGCGGGTGAGCCCGTCCATCCCGGAGCGGCGCGAGAGGCGGAACACCCACCGCGGGCGGACCTCGACGCGCACCTCGACGGCGTAGGCGTCCGGCCCGACGGCGACGCGCAGGGCGCTCACTCGGAGCGCAGCACGTGGACGTCGATGAGGAAGCTGCGCGTGCCCACGATCGGCAGCGCATCGGTGGCACGCCGACGCACCGCCGCCCGGGCGTGGCGGCGAGAATCGCGGCGGCGGACGATCGCGAGCGTCGCGGCGCCCGCAACGAACCCGGTTGCCGCAGCGGCCGCCGCCTGCACCGCTGGCGAGCTCACCACCGACAGCGCGGCCTCGGAGATCGGGACCGGTGCGTGCGGCGAAACTGGGTGCTCGGGCACCGGCTCGCCGTCGATCGCCTCCTCGAACACCTCCAGGGGACGGCCGTCCGCGTCGACCACCTCGGCGTCGATCGGCTCAGGGCTCGGTTGAGCGCTCATCACCGAGCATGGTGACAGCGGCGGCGGTCGCCGCCCCGTCCCGATTCCCGCAACGTGCGGGCGGGAGCGTGATCTACAGTGCGCGTCGGGTATGCCCGACGTCTTCGACAAGGTCCGCGACAGCGAGCGCCTCGCGTTGCTCAGAAGCGCCCGCGAGGCCGATCTCGTCCCCTACTTCCGGCTGCTCGAGGGGGCGACGCTCCCGGTGGTCGAGATGGAGGGCGCACCGCGGATCATGCTCGGCTCCAACAACTACCTCGGGCTCACCGGAGACGAGCGGGTGCGCCAGGCCGCGATCGATGCCGTGCACCGCTACGGCACCGGCCTCACCGGTTCACGGTTCCTCAACGGCACGATCGACATCCACCTCGAGCTCGAGCGCGAGCTCGCCGAATGGATGGGAACCGAGTCGGCGCTGGTGTTCACCACCGGGCATCAGGCGAACGTCGGCACGCTGGGCACGATCCTCGGTCCCGGCGACACAGTGGTCGCCGACGCCACCGACCACGCCTCGATCCTCGACGGCTGCCTGCTCTCGCGGGCGAAGATCCGCACCTTCCGCCACAACCGGCTCGACCTGCTCGACAAGCGGCTGGCCGCCGCCGGGGAGGACGGCGGCGGAGTGCTCGTGGTGGTCGACGGCGTGTTCTCGATGGAGGGCGACGTCGCCCCGCTCCCCGAGATCGCCGATCTGTGCGCCCGCCATGGCGCCCGGCTGATGGTCGACGAGGCCCACGCGCTGGGCGTACTCGGCGCCCGGGGCGCGGGCGCGAGCGAGCTGTTCGGGGTCGAGGACCGCGTCGACCTGCGGATGGCGACGTTCTCGAAGTCGCTCGCGTCCTGCGGCGGGGTGATCGCCGGCGATGCGGAGGTGATCGAGTTCCTGCGCTACAGCGCGCGGTCGTTCATCTTCACCGCCTCGGCGGTGCCGGCGGCGATGGCAGCCGCGCTCGCCGCGGTCCGCATCTGTCGCTCGGAGGAGGGGCGGGAGCTGATGGCCCGCACGTTGGGCAACGCCCGCTACCTGCACGCCGGCCTCGCCGCTCTCGGGTTCTCGGTGGTCGAGCCCACCCGCCTCGCCGACGGCACCGAGGTGCTCACCACGGTCGTGCCGGTGGTCGTCGGCGAGGACTGGAAGGCGGCGCTGCTGTGGAAGGCGCTGTACGACGCCGGCGTGTTCGTCAACCTCGCCGTCCACCCTGCGGTGCCCCCGGCGGGCGCACTGCTGCGCACCAGCGTGATGGCGAGCCACGACACGGCGACGCTCGACCTCGCGCTCGAGCGCTTCGCCGCGGTGAAACGCGCGTTCGAGGCCGAGCACGGGCCGCTGCCCGGCGCGTCCGCGGCCACCGACTGACAGAAAAAATGCGCTCTGAGCGCATGTCAACGCGTTGTGACATTGCTGTGACCGGATCGGTGTTCTAGGTTCTCAGACGTCGCACGGGTGGCGGTCGGCCAGATGGACCACGGGCCCCGCCGGCGGGGAATTCAAGCCACCGGAACGGGGCCTGCCCTTGGAAGGGACGGCCGTGTTGTTTCGCCACCGCACAGATCAGGTCGATCCTCCACGGCTGCCGTCGAGCCGGGGTGAACCGACGAACGTCAACGTCCGCACCACGGACATCCGAACCCGGGAAGTGAGAGCGCCCATATGACGCATACCGTCATCAAGACCTCGGAGCCGCAGCGATTGCGCGCACTTGAGCGAGCCAACGAGATCCGGCTCGCGCGTGCCACGATCAAGCGACGGATCGCCCTCGGCGAGGTCTCGGCCGCGGAGGTCATCCTGGAGTGCCCCGAGGCGGCCACGAGCTGGCCGGTCGGGGAGTTGCTGATGAGCCAGCACCGCTGGGGCACGACCCGCTGCCGCCGGTTCCTCACCCGCAACCACATCACCGAGACCAAGCCCGTCGGCTCGCTCACCGAGCGTCAGCGTCGGGTGCTCGCCGGGGCGCGGGGCGCGCCCCCGGGGGGGGGGGGGGTGGGGGGCGGGGGGGTGGCGGGGTGGGGGGGGGGGGGGGGGACGCGCGCGGCGGGCGGGCCGGGCCCCGCCCCGTGGGGCCGGGGCCCCGGCCCGGCACGAGTTCCGAGGAGACAGGCCGTGCGGGCTCACGAGACCCCGGCCGCATGTCGTCGCGCGGCCAGCGCCCCGGCGACGCCGCCGAGGACGCCGAGCGGGATGGCAAGCAGCCACAGCGGCGCCGAGCCGAGGCCGGCGGCGAGCGCCAGGCCCGACAGCGGGCCGAGCGCCGTGCCGATGTCAGCGGCGGTCGAGATCGCCGCCTGGTAGGTCGCGCCGCGACCCGGTGGGGCGATCGCGCTCACCAGGGCGTTCAGCTGGGGCGCGTAGAGCATCTGACCGATCGAGATGAGCGCGACCGCGAGGCCGAGCGCGACCGTGCCGGTGGCGGCGAGCGACAGCACCCCGAGCCCGATCCCCTGCACGAGCGCCCCCGCGGCGAGCCGGCTCGCGGGATATCGACGGGCGCTCACCCGCGACACGGGGATCTGCAGCACGACGGTGATCGCCGCCGAGAGCGCGAGCAGCAACGCGAACGTGCTCGCGGAGAACGGCCGCTGGCCGCGCACGATCACGAGTCCGTCGGACTCCCACCAGGTGATGGTGATCGCGAGCAGCGCGCCGCCCGCGACGAGCAGCCCGAGGCTCCGGTCGCGCACGATCGCGCCGATCCCCGGCACGGCGTCGCGCAGCTCCTCGGCCTCCTCGCCGAGGTCGACCCGGGAGCCGCGGGGGAGCGTGAGGGCGATGATCCCCGCAGTGGCGAGCAGCGCGCCGCCGCTGCACCAGAAGACGTCGGAGACCCGGGCGTGGGCGACGATGAGCGCGCCGGCCACCGGGCCGAGGATCGTCCCCAGGTTCGATCCGGCGCGCAGCACCCCGTATCCCGCCGCCCGCTCGGGCGCGGGCGTGAGATCGGCGAGCATCGCGAACACCGTGGGGTGGAACGCCGCCTCGAACAATCCGCCGAGGTAGATCACGGAGATGGCGAGGCCCGGGGAGCTGACGAGCGCGAGCGAGCCGTAGGCGAGCGCCATGCCCACGGTGCTGACGAGCAGGATCCGCCGGGCGCCGAACCGGTCGGCGAGCGCGCCGCCGGCCAGCCCCCCGCTGAGCTCGCCCGCTGCCTGGGCGACGAACAGCAGGCCGACCGTGGCGCCGGTGAGGTGGGCGTCTCGCCGGCCCCAGATGACGAGGAAGGGCGTCATCGCCGCGAAGCCGATCGCACTCACCGTGAACGCGAGCACGAGTCCTCTCACCGAACCGCGGCGAGGCGTGGGGGCGGAAGGAGGACCGGTCATGATGGGGTTAATCTAACAGACGCAACGTTGCGTCTCGCTCACAGCGGGCGGTGAGAGTCCCCCGCGCGCCTTCCGCCAACCTCGTACTGGTGGTCCGGCGGGTGCGCCGCCGCTCGTCAGTCGCGTCCGGACGCCGCCACGCGCCGCGTGATTGCGAAACCGACCACGTAGTCAGCGTCAGGAAATAAGTGGCGTTCTGACGCCGCCTTCGCGCCTGCCTACATCGAGATGCCGACCGGCGCGGGCGCGGCGCCGGCGAACAGGCAGAACCACACCGCGAACACGGCGAGGCTGATCCCGGCGCTCACCACCAGCACCGTCTCGAGCAGGACGTGACCCGGGTCCTCACCGCGGCGGGCGATGCGGTTGAACCGGTAGCCGTCGGAGAGCCGGGAGAGCAGCGAGGCGAGCAGCGCCACGGACACGAGTACGCCGACGAAGGCGACGCCGAGCGCCGCGCCGAGCGACTCCGTCCGCCCCTGGACCTGGGCACCGATCCACAGCCACGCGAGCGGGGTGCCGACCCACAGGACGATCGAGCCGGTGACCATGATCGCGACCAGCAGGACGGCTCCGCTGCCGGTACGCAGCAGGCGGCGGGCGAGCTCGCTCACCGACGCCGGGGTAACGGACAACCCGAGGACAGCGTGACCTGCCACCACCCGGCGAGCATCCCGATCACGCCGAGCCGCGGGCGCACCCGCCACACGCCGCAGCCGGGCTCGCCGAGCTCCGCGCACGAGATCCGAGTGAAGCGGTGGTGCCCGGGGGCGAGCAGCATCGCCTGAAGCTCCGCCCGCTTGACCCGCTGGGCGGCGCTGCGCTGGGCGTTCTCGTGCTCGACGGCGCGCAGGCGGCGGACGAGCCCGTCGCGGACGACCTCGAGCTCGCCAAGGTCGAGCAGCCGCGCCCCGACGCCGGCGGGCCGCGCCGGCGGACGCGAGCCCTCCCCACGGCCGCGAGCCTCAAAGGACGCGAGCACCGCGGCGCCGAGCTCGGCCTCGAGGTGGGCGATCTGGCGACGCAGGGTGCGGCGCGCGGCCCGCTGCGCCTCGGCCCCGCTCGGCGCGAGGCGGGGCGGTGTCGTGACTGACCCCACGCTCTCCCCCATGAACCGCACGGTATCAATCACTCAGCGTTCCGCCAAGGCGTTCGTGGCCAGCCACAGCGCCTCGTCGAGGTGGACCTGCGGCGCGCCGGGGACGCCGACCGCGAACAGGACGAGCTCGCGGGTCCTCCGCCCGGGTGCCGAGCCCGGGTGCGGGTCGCCGAACAGCGGGCCGTGGACCGTCACCGGGTCGGCGATGACGAGCGTCCCGGGCGCGATCCCCCGCGGCTCGCCGACGCGCGCGACGCGGATGCCGGGACCAGCGGCGGCGACGCCCGCCCCGTCGAGCGCCGTGACGCCGACGCCCGTCTCCACCACTGCGATCAGGCACGCGCCGGCGATCCGCTCCGCGGCGTCCAGTCCCCCGTGGGTGAGTCGGTCAACCTCGGCGCGCTCGGCGGCGATCCGCTCCACGTCGGGGTCGAGGCCGATCTGGCGCGCGAACGCGCGGTAGGCGCGCGGCAGCGGACGGGTGCGCAGCGCGACGGCGTCAACACCCCGACGACGGTCGGCGAGGCCGCGCAGGCGGGCGCGCATCGCGCGTGAGGGCGGGCCGGGAGCCCCCGCGACGCGCACCCACCGCAGATACAGGCCGGGCAGCTCGACGGCGAGCTCCGGGGCGACCGACCCCGGGCGCGGCTCGAGATCGAGGTCGGGGTACTCGCCCACGGGCCGATCGCTCACCGGGAGAGCGCCTCCGGGGAGGCGCCCAGCAGCGCGCGCACGTCGGGTGCGAGGGCGGTGCTCGTCTGCCAGTGGTTGCCGATCAGCCGGTCGCGGACGATCCCACCCCGCTCGGCGAGTTCGGCCATTGGGCACACGACGAACCCGTACTGCTCGCCGACCGCTCCGTCGGAGTCGTAGGCGACCGGGATCGTCCAGCGGTGCCGGCGCACGAGCGCGGCGGTGGTGCGGTGCGAGGTGCCGATCGCCACCGCGAGGAACCGCACCTCGTCCGGCGGGTAGCGGCGCGACAGGGCCTCCAGGGCATCCACCTGGTGCACGCACGCCGAGGATCCGGGCACGAACAGCGACAGGACGACCGGCGACGCCCGGGCGTCGAGGCACAGGTTGAGCGCCCGCGGGTCGTGGTCGGCGAGCCGGCACGGCGGACTGAGGTTCGGCACTCCCTGCAGGTCGCTGTCGGCGAGGGGAGCGGCGAACCAGTGCAGCCGGTGGCCGGCGGCGACCCCGGTCCCGGACCCGTGACGGGTGAGCGCGCCGTAGATCGAGAAGCCGATGACGACCGCGAGCCCGATGATCCCGATGCTCCACCGGT
>CAXTTD010000137.1:6509-8080 GCA_964246945.1 uncultured Solirubrobacteraceae bacterium
CCGCCACACCCCCAGCCCCCCCGCGCCCCCGATCACCCCCAGCCCCCACCGGTCGCGACGGCCGCCCACGACCCCGCGCCCGGCGCGGGGGCCGCCGGGAGGTCGGGGGGTCTGTGCCCCGCCCGGCCCAGCGGCCGCGTCGGGGTCAAGCCGGGTGAGTGGCTCGGGCGACTCGGGCGGTTCGGGCGCCATCGCGCAGGTTCAGGCGACGCGGGCGCGGGCGCGACCCGGCGCGCGCGCGAGCCGCCGGCGGGGTCGCAGGACGAGCGCAGCCGGCAGCACGACGAGCACGCCGGCGAGCGAGACCGTGAGGTCGACCAGGGTGACGAGGCCGAAGTCGCGCAGCATCGTGATATCGGAGAGGATGAGCACGCCGAAGCCGACGATCGCGGTGATCCCCGAGGCGAGCACCGCGGTTCCGGTCGAGCGGTAGGTGCGTGCGAGGGCGTCCACGGGCTCGTGGCCGGCGCGACGCTCCTCGCGGTAGCGCTCGGAGAGCAGCACGCTGAACTCGGTGGAGATCGCGATCACGAGCGCTCCGAGCGTCGCCGACATGGGGTTGAGGGGGATCCCCAGCAGGTAGAGGATGAGCGCCGACCAGCCGGTGGCGAGCACGATCGGGATCATCGGCTCAAGCGCCCGCCCCGGGCGGCGCAGCACGATCAGCAGCACGAGCGCCACCGCGAGCAGGCCGGCGGCGATCTCCTCCAGGCGCCGGGTGGGCGAGGACAGCGCCGCGTCGGCCTGGGCAGCGAGCACCGGCAGTCCGGTGAGCGCGGCGCTCACCCCGGGCGGGGGGTGCAGGTGGGCGCGCATGTAGTCGATCACCCGCTGCTGGCGGGCGAGTGGCATCAGCCGGATCCCGAACGCGAGCGTCGCCTCGCGGTGGTCGGAGGTGAGCACCGCCGAGGAGAAATAGGCGGGGACCGAGCGCAGCAGGCCGTTGATCCCCGCCTGGGTGAGCGTCGCCGAGCCGGAGCCGGAGGTGCCGCCGCTGCCGGTGGCAGCCCCCCTGGCAGTGCCGCTGCCGGTGGTAGCACCACTGGCGGTACCGCTGCCGGTGGCAGCGCCGAACAGGTCGGGCAGCGACAGCGCCGGGCACAGGGTCGCGCGCGCACACGAGCCGTCGGCCGCGTAGCCGAAGTGGCGCACGAGCTCTCCCTGGTAGGCGGTCATCCACCGCACGACGGCCGGAGTGGCGACGTCGGCGCCGCGCACCGCGACGTCGATCTCGCCCGAGACCCCGGTGATTGCCTCGAGCGACCGCAGGCCGCGCATCGCGGGCGTCGACTGGGGCACGAGCTTGGTGATATCGGACTGCACCGGCGTCGCGGAGTCGGCGACCCAGCCGCCCGCGGCGAGCACCAGCCCGACCGCGAGCACCCGCGCGGGGTGGCGGATGAGCCCGGTGATCGCCGACTCGACGTCGCGCGGCAGATGCAGGAGCTCGACCGCGCCGCGCTGCGCGGCGCTATCTTCACCCAGGTGGCCACCAACCTCTCCACCGACTACCCCCACGCCCGCCGCGGCGCCGACGCCGACGATCGCCTCGGCCCGGTGCGGGTCACCGC